>JAAZDE010000114.1 GCA_012512925.1 Desulfuromonadaceae bacterium | reverse complement strand
CTGGTGAGGAGTAAACCACAGAGGCAGAAACACGGAAACAGAAAACCAAGTTCCCGTCAGTTGTCGTCCGTCGTTGATCCTGAATCTATCGGCTCAATAGGCCCCGCGCCCCAAACCCACCTCGAGAACCGTCTTCATGAGGATGTAGAGATCGAGCCACAGGTTCCAGTTGCGTATGTAATAGGTCTCCAGAAAAACCCGCTCCTCGTAGGAGGTTTCGCTGCGTCCGGAAACCGCCCACATCCCCGTCAGCCCCGGCTTGACCCTGGCGATAAACTCGTAGGCCTCGCCGAAACGGGGAATCTCTTCGGCAACGATGGGCCGCGGCCCGACCAGGTTCATCTCCCCCTTGAGCACGGAAAAAAGCTGAGGCAGCTCGTCGAGGCTGGTGCGCCGCAGGAAGCGGCCCAGTCGGGTGACGCGGGGATCGTCCTTGAGCTTGAAATTCTTCTCCCATTCCCGCCGGAAATCGGGGGAACTCTCCAGAAGCTCCTCCAGCTTCTCCTCCGAATCCTCCACCATGGTGCGGAACTTGAGGATGCGGATCGCCTTGCCCCCCTGCCCCATGCGCGGCGCGTGATAGATCACCGGCCCCCGCGAAGTCAGCCTGATCAGCACGGCGATGACGGCCATGGGCAGCAGGAAAACCGCCAGGGCCAGGGACACCACCAGCAGATTGAGCAGGCGCTGGACGCGCAGGTTGAAGGGGATGTTGAGGTTGTTCTTGAGGCCGAGGACGGTCAAGCCGTGGATGTCGTAGATGCCGGCTCCGGAACAGGGAAAGAAATTTTCCGAACTAGCGATGTAGGCCCGCTTGTTGCGCAGATAGATGCGCTTTCCCCAGGACATGAGCGCCATCAAGGGCAGGCACAGAAAAGGCACCACGCCGTCAAGGGTGTCGTTCAGCCGATAATAATCGGCCAGGGTGCCGGCCACGGGGATGTCGTTGATGCGGTGTCCCTTCTTGCCGGTGTCGTCGTCAAAGAAGGCGACCGGCCGCAGGCCGAAATGCTTGCTCTTTTTGAGCACGTTGGCCACCACCCGGCCGGTGGTTCCCGCCCCCAGGATGACCACCGGGGAGATGCCGATATTCCTGCGGAACATGGCGTCCCTGACCAGCCAGCGGAAAAAGACGATGCCGAAAAAGAGCGGGGGCAGACTGCCGAAGACCAGCGCGGCCTTGAGCAGGATGTTTCCCTTCGGGGATGTCCCCAAAGCGGCGGCCAGCGGGGGGAATTCGCGAAAATAAAAGAAACGGATGACCAGCAGGGCGAGCAAAATGAGAAAGATGCGCCGCAGTTCCTCCTGGGGCGAGGGCATCAGGCCCGGCACCAACAGGCTTTCGTGGTAGAGGCGGCTGAACTCGGCGATGAACACGAAGAAAAGGCTGCCGCCGGCGATCACCGGCAGGGAAAAGAGGGGCGCTTTCAGCCACGGCAAAAAGATGCCGTTCAACAGCAAACAGACCGTGCACAGGGCGGTGAAATCGGCCGCCACCAGGAAAAGGGGACGCGCCCAGCACCAGCGGCTGCGGGAAATGTCGTCAAGAAAAGCACTCATAGGGACAAAACCTTCCTTCAGAACTTCAAGACTGCCCCCCCTCTTCCCCGGCGGGAAAGGGTTGGAGCGAAGGGGAAACCCCCATCACCTCCCCCAAAAGGCTTTCTGGGCGCTCATCCTTCTTTTCAGCCCCACCGGCAGAAACCCTTCCGCAAGTCCCGTCCGGAAACCGAAGTAGCGGATCCCCGCGCGCACCAGACCCGAAGGGATGAGCCAGGGGTTGCGCCGCCACAGGTGGCCGATTTCCGAGCGCAGGAAGCGCCATCCCTCCCCTTCGGCGGTGCCGAAGGATTCCCGCAGCCAGGGATGGCGGGCGTGAAAGACCCCGGTATCGAAATAGCGCCGCCACTCCTGGGACCACGAATAGGCATGGGAGTGGAACACCCCGGCCTCGGCCCGGTAGGCGACCTTCCAGCCGGCGAGCAGCATCCGCGCGGCGGCATGGGTATCCTCGCCGATGATGACCTGTTCAGGAAAACCGCCGACCCCGTCCAGGGCCGCTCTCCGGTAGGCGGCAAAAGAGTTGGAGATGAAGGCTGTTTTCAGGCCCAGACGGGGGATGTCGGCGGCCGTTTTGACCGCGCTTCGCGGCGGGTAATTGAAAAACCGGGCATGCTCCTCGACGGGAGGGGCTCCCGGCCGCGGCAACTGCCGGCCGTAGGCCGCTCCCACCAGAGGATCGTTGAAGGCGTCCACAAGCCGCGCCAGCGAATCCGGCGCGGCGAGGATGGCGTCCTGGGTCATGAAAACGAGGATCTCCGCCTCGGGGCAGAGGCCGGCGGCCAAACGCCGGGTCGCGCCGTGGTTGAATTCCCCGGGATCGATGGGGTGGACGCGAAAGCCGGCGGCGGCGAACAGCTCCGCGCTGCCGTCATCGGAGGACGAATCGATGGCCAAAGCCTGATAATCCCGCAAGGACTGCCCCTCCAAGGCTTGCAGAAAAGCGGGAGCCCAGCGGGCGGCGTTGCGGGTTGGCACACAGAGGGCGGTTTTCATAAAAAAAGGCGGCCGGTCGACACTTTCATTTTCCCAGCAAGCTGTAAATGATGAGGCAACCTGTCATAACGGCAGGTTCAAAATCTGAACAAATCCCCAAGCTGTTCTTCGCTTTTCCAGCTTTTGGGCGCGATCTTGGCCCTGGCCTTTTTCCGGGCCAGCAGATCCTGAATCCGGGTCAGGGAAAATAGATGGAGATAAACCAGGGGCAGGTATCCTTTGCTCCGCAACTCCAGAAAATCACCATCGGCAAGTTTGTCAAGGCGCGACTCATCGACCTGCAACAAACCGCCGAGGTTCACTCCGGCGTTCTCCCCGACCTGAACCTTCACATGGAGAGGGGCCAGAAGTTCCTTTTCCTGCAAAGCGCTGGAAAATTTTTCGGCGATCCCCGCCGATTGGTGATATCCGCTCATCAAAGCGACAGCTTTTTCCAGGGCGGGGGCCTTCTCCCCCGTTTCGGTAAAGAGGGGATCGCCATCGGATTCGGTGAGAAGGCCGCTCTCTTCATCGATGCAGAGAAGAAGATCCTCGGAGTCCTCCCGCTTCTTGCCGAAAACAAAAGGATAGCGGCGCAGGAAGGCCGGGATGTAATCGGAAAGCCAGCGCCCATCTTTGCCGACAAAAAGATTCTCCCCCTTTTCGAGGCCCAAAAGCGCAAAAGCCGCCATTTTGCCGCCATGGTTAAGGAATACGACAGGAAAACGGGAGGCGATTGCGGCAAATTCAGCGGCGGCGAGGGGAGCCAAGCCCTCCTTTTCGGCGAACAGGTAGGTGGCTGGGGTCAACAGCCGTTTTTGGCCGTGGTTCTTAAAGGTAACCGGAACGATCTGGCTCATGACATGTTTCCTTGGAAGCAGAAAGAAAAAGGCTCGACCCCCTCAGGCCAGGGCAAAAGAGGCGGGAGAGGGCCGAGGTAAGGGGAATGCCATCCCCTTATTGAACGGATTCATCCTTTTTGGGCAGTTCTTCCTTGAGCGCCTTGGCGTAGGCGTTGCGGGCGGTCTGGGCAATGGCCAGAAGCTGCTGCAGACGGGCGATTTCCCGGTCGGTAATATGGAGATTGGCCAGGTTGGATTTGGCCTTGTCAGTCAGTTCATCGAGGCTGTATTCGATCCCGTCGATACTGACGGTCTTCTTGGGCTTGTCGGACATGGCGATTTCCTTTTTGTTATATTGTTGGAAAGCGGTCCCGGTCGAAACCGAAAGCCGTAGTGAGCTTTCGAAAAAAAGCCCCCGACGCCGGGAAGCATCGGGGGCTCATCCTTATAACACTCCACTTCGAGTCACGTTTTGAAAAACGTTATCGGATGTTAGAGCTTTGGACTAGCCATCAATTTGTGAAGCGCCGCCGAAACCGACGAAGTTTTCACCAGCGAAGGCAACGGTATCACCGAAATCCAGAACACCGATCACACCGATCAGGTCATCGTCGCCCTCGGTAGCCAGTGTATTGTAGGAAGTAATGCTTCCATAACCATCCACACCGTCAACGGCTTCCCACAGGGTAGCCTTGTATTCACCAGGATTGGTGGCGTTTTCGATCAGAAGCACATACAGGTCTTCGTCGATGGCAGGAGTAAGAGCGTCGGGATCGATGGCTGTCAACGCAAGTTCTTGCGCTGTTAGATCACCGACATAAAGCTCGGCCGCGCCGTAGGAAGTGAAGTCGAGATAATCAACGCCCGGAGCTTCTTCTTCAACAACCTGACCCGCAAACGCCGGCCCAGCTTCATTAGCACCAACCACGAAGTTGACAATGGTGTCTATGCCGTTGTCGTAGCCTACGTAGATAATGGTGTCGTTGCTGCTTTCCGTGGTGTCGTTGCTGCTTTCCTCAGGCAATGTGCCAAGCACGACCACATCGTTGCCGGGGCCGGGGGTGATGAAGTTATCGCTTTCATATACGCTTGCCACGCCATCTTCCACTGCCGCGACGATAACGGGTGACCCGTTAAAGTATTCGGTAGCCCCATTGAAGTCATCATAGCTAGGCACATCG
>JAAZDE010000113.1 GCA_012512925.1 Desulfuromonadaceae bacterium | reverse complement strand
TCCTTGCCCTGGATTATCGAGGCGGGCTGTCCCTGGCAAAGAGCCACAACTCCAGGTAAAAATTGCAATTCAGCCAAACAAAAAGGTCCCTTAAATAACCCATGTTTCATTCCCTTGCCCACAAGGCGGCCACCTTTGCCAACAAAAACCGTACCGGGCGATCGCCATCCTCGCAACTGGCGGCATTCTTTCTAATCATGGTGGCGGCCAAAATTGGACAGTGGTGAAAAATCTGCTTTTCCCTTGGCATCATGAAATGAGGATCGGGCAGAATCCAGCCGCCGAGGCGGGCGAGGATCCGGCAACCGCCGCGAATCATTAAAAACTGGAAGGCGAAAAGGGGCATCAGCAGGGGCAGGATGAGACAGAAGGCGAGGGAGAAGAGCGGTCCGCCGACGGCGGCGACGACGAGACCGGAGAGGGGATCGGTGTCAAAGGCCACCCGCAGGAAAATCACTGTGCCCGCGATAAGAATCAGATAGATAAGGGAAAAATGGGGAAGATTGGTCAGCCAGGCGATGAACCGGGGAAGACTATGGCCGATCCGGTGGAGCCGCCGCAGCCATCGGGGCGCGAGGCGGGAGCGGCGGGATGCGAGGGCGATGGTCCTGTTTTGCCGTGAAACTGGTTCGTTTTTCATGGGAATGACCTCCGGGCTGTTTGCTGTTTTGCCCGCAGGCTATCACTCCCGGTATGTCATTCCGTGTCATACCTCCCGGAATTTTTTATCAGTGATACATTTTCCGCGGCCTGTCCCATCCGCCCCGGCAGCCAGGAAATCGGCTCCTCCAAACCTTCCTATTGCCAGCTTTCCCCTTCCCGCCCCCTCTTCAGGGCCCGTAAAGCACTTTCATCCGGTCGATCTCGGCGGCAATCTCATCGCGCAGTTCCGCCGGCTCCACAACCTCCACCTCGGCCCCGTACTGGAGGATGTGGAGTTTCACCTCGCGGAAATCGGCAACCGGAAAGGAAAGGATCAGGCCGCCGTCGGCAAGCTCCTCGATTCCCTGGGCGGGATGCCAGTGGCGCTCGCGGATCCACGGCGCGACAGTGGGGGTAAAGTGCAGGCGGATGGGGATCAACCGGCCCCCCTGGAAAATGCCGAAGCCCCCCTCCACATGGGAGCGCCACTCCTCTTTGGATCGAGGGACGAAGGTTTCTTTTTCGATCTTGAGGCCGCTGATGCGGGACAGGGCGAAGGTGCGCCAGTCCTTTCTATCCAGGCAGAAGGCGATCAGCATCCAGCTCCCCATGTAATGCCGGAGGTGATGGGGTTCGATAGTGCGGCGGGCCGCTTCCCGAAGGGGCTGCGGGGAACGGTAGTCGAAAGAAAGCAGGTGGTTTTTGAGCAGAGCATCGGCGCAGCGCCGAAAGGTTTCGGCGGAGGCCGGAGCGAACCCGTGCCAGTAAGCTGAAAAGGCCTCGGCCAGCCGTTTTTCGCTGAGGCCGATCTCTTCGGTGCGGGTCAGCAAACGCTTGCCGAATTTGCCGACAGCGCGGCTGATGAATCCGCCGGCGGCATGGCTGAGGAGATTTCCGGCCACCAGCAGAGCAAGGATCTCCTGCTGATGAACCTGCATCAGGGGAATCTGAAAGGCGGGATCGGTATAGTAGTAGCCGTGACGGTCGGAATCGTATTCCAGGGGGGCGTCGAAGCGGTCCCGAAACCGTTCGATGGCCCGTTGGGCGGTACGGTTGGAAACCTCGAAATGTTCGGCCAGGGTGCGGGCATTGGGGAAGCGCCCGGCTTGGATCTGGCCATCAAACCAGAGGAAGCGATCCATGTTGATGCCGTCGGACATTACTCTCCCCTTTTCGGGTGGGAAAGGCCCGGTCGCGGCAGGATATCCGGTAAAGGCTTAAGCCCTGACGCTTCTGGCCCACCTGTTTCCCTACCCTTTTTCGTCCCCCTTGATGTGGAGCGTCAGATTCTCCCCCGCCTTCAGCACGTGCCGGTCGGGAAGATCGTTCCATTCGAGGATGTCCTGGGTGGCGACATTGAAGCGACGGCTGACGTCCCAGAAAGTGTCCCCGGAACGGACCTGGTAGACAACCTTGCGTCCCTTGGCCGCCCTCTGCCTGACTACCTTTTTGACCGCTCCCTGGCGCGGCGCCCGTTGAATGGTTTTTCTATCCGGCTGCTTTTGCGTTTTCGGAGAATTGGCTTGGGCCAGCAGCAGTTTCTGACCGGGGCGGATGAACCCCTTGGAGCCGAGGCCGTTCCATGCTTTCAGCTCCGACTCGCTGACGCCGAAGGAGCGGGCGATCCGATAGACAGTGTCCCCCCGGCGAACGACATAAGTTCCGGGAGCGGCCTGGACCCGCTTTTTCCCGGACTCGGCGCCAGGGACCGACGTCCCCCCTTCCGGCAGAGGAAGGATCAGAGTCGCCCCCGATTTCAGCAGACGAGGACTGGAGAGCCGGTTTAGGGCCATGATCTCGCCGGTAGACAGGTTGTAGCGGCCGGCGATTCCCAGGAGGGTCTCCCCTTTTTTGACCTTGTGCCTTTTAAAACGTCCCCGCTGATCTTCGGGCAGGGCGGCATAGCGCTTTTTGAACCTTTGCGCCGTCCCCGGAGGAATGCGGACCTGGTAATTGCCGACTCCAGGCGGGGTGCACCAGCGTTTGAGCTCGGGATTGAGCGCCCGGATCTCTTCCGGCCTGGTGTTGCAGAGATGGGCGATAACCTCCAGATCGGTCGCGGTACGCACGGTGACGATATCGAAGGCGAGAGGATCCTGGTAGGAAACATCCTCGAAGCCGTACCGTCCCGGTTCCCGGACGATCTTCAGCGAGGCGAGGAATTTGGGGACATACCTCTGGGTTTCCGAATGGAGCGAGTTCCCCCGGCTGATGGTCCAGAAATCGCTGGAGCCGGTGGCGCGCATCGCCTGCTGAACCCTGCCGGCGCCGGCGTTGTAGGCGGCCAGGGCGAGGTACCAGTCCCCGAACTGCCGATAGAGATCCTTGAGATGGCAGGCGGCGGCGCGGGTCGATTTGACCGGATCGCGGCGCTCGTCCCGCCAGGCGTCGTTTTTCAGGCCATAGAGCCGTCCGGTGCTTTCGATAAACTGCCACGGTCCGGAGGCCTGCGCCCAGCTGAGGGCATGCTCCTGAAAACCTGATTCGATCATGGCCAGATAAACCAGATCCTCGGGGAGTCCCTCTTCGGCGAAGATTTTCCGCATCAGCGGCACAAAACGGCCGGAACGTTCCAGACGCCGCTGAAAGGAAACCGATCCCGAATCGGTGAAATGACGGACGAACTCATCAACCCGCTCATGGTCCTGAAGGTTAAGCTCGAAATTCACCGGCGGCCGGCCGTCCTCGACAGGTTCCCTTTTCCTTTCATCAACCTGCCGGTCCGGGGGAGAGGGGGGATCGAGCAGGTCCTTGGACACCAGCAATTCCTCCTCGGTAGGCAAGGAACCGTCCCCCTCTTTTTCGTCGTCGGAACGGCTCGGAGGGGGGGGGCTGTCGTCAGCGGCAGGAGTGGTGGCCGCTTTGCGCTGGAAAATCGTCCAGGTGGCAGGGGGAGCGGAGAAACACCCGGTCAACAGCAGCGCCAGCAGGCAGGTCAGGGCAAATTTTGTCATGGCCACAGGCTCCAGTCGCTTAAATTTTAATCCGTCTTATCGATCCGCCGCGGCCAGAACCGGGACTCCAACTCCTCCAGAAGGGGCTGGAGAGAGACCCGGTCGCGGGCGGAAATCGGTATCGCCCCAAAGCGGCGGCAGAGAGGACCGACCTCTTCCGGAGGAACGCGATCGATTTTGTTGAAAACCAGCAGTTTCGGTTTCTCATGGAGCTCAAGTTCCCGCAGGATCTTCTCCACCGCCTCGATCTGGGCCTCGAAGCGGGGCTGGGAAAGATCGACCAGGTGCAGCAGCAGACTCGCGTCCTCCAGTTCCTCGAGGGTCGCCTTGAAAGCGCCGAAAAGACTTTCCGGCAGATCGCGGATAAAGCCGACGGTGTCGGTGATGATCACCTCCCGCTCGCGGGGAAAGCGCAGGCGTCGGGTGGCGGTATCGAGGGTGGCGAAGAGGAGGTTTTCGGTAAAGGTCTCGCTCCCGGTAAGGACATTGAGCAGGGTCGACTTGCCGGCATTGGTGTAGCCGACGATGGAGATGATCGGAATTGCCGCCCCGGCCCGCAGGCTGCGGCGTTGCATACGGCCGCGGGAAAGGCCTTTGAGCTCCTTCTCCAGGCGGGCGATCCGGTCGCGGATACGCCGCCGGTCCATCTCCAGCTTGGTCTCTCCCGGCCCACGGCCGCCGATCCCCCCCATCAGGCGGGACATGGCGGTGCCCTTGCCGGTGAGGTGGGGAAGCAGGTATTTGAGCTGGGCCAGCTCCACCTGGACCTTGCCGTCCAGGGTATGGGCGCGCTTGGCGAAGATGTCGAGAATCAGCTGGGTGCGGTCGATGACCTTGATCTCGGTCAGCGTTGAAATGGAACGGACCTGCCCAGGCGACAGATTCTGGTCGAAAATCAGCAGCCCGGCGCCGTTGCGCATCGCCTCGATGACCACCTCTTTCAGCTTCCCCTCGCCGAGCATATATTTGGGATTGGGATGGGAGCTTCTCTGGATTTCCCTTCCCAGCACCTGAACGCCGGCGGTGCGGGCCAGTTCCTCCAGTTCGTCCAGAGAGTCATCGATCTCGCCGCGGCTCCTGGCGCTGACCGAGATCAGCAGGGCCCGTTCCTCGGCCCCCTGGACCTCGGCGGGGCCGCCGATGGAGCCGACCAGTTCCTCCTCGAGGGCGGGGAAAAAGAGGCGTGGATTGAGGTCGAGCCGGCCGATATCGGGGACGGTGACGGTCTCGACCGTCTTGCGCTCCGGGTTCGGGGGGAGCAGATAAGCGTAATGGACGCGTCCCGGCAGACCGTCGGAGCGGGCACAGATGACCACCATCAGGTCGAAGCGCAAAAGCGACAGGTCGGTGAGGTCGTCGCGGGTCAGCGAGGTGTCGTCGAGGTGGACATGAATGCAGCGCAACCCTTTCAAGCCGCCTCGGGCCACCGGGTAACGGCTCAGATCCGGGATGAAGATCTCCCGGTCGTCGCCGACGATGACATACTTCACCGTCCCCTGGCGATCAACCAGGATGCCGATCTGGCGGCCGATCTCCCAGGCGAGCTGAGTCAGAAAACGCGCCAGCTCCGGGGTTATGACCCGGTCGCCGGGAATGCGCCGCCGTCCGATCCGCTCCAGGGCCTGGAGCTGACTGCTTTTGAGACCACTCAGATTACCGTGCAGCAAGACACCATCCAAGTTAAAAGTTTCAGGCTTTATGCCAATAGCCACGAGCTACGAGCTACGAGCCGCAGTTTACCCCGACACCACCATGTTGAAGCCGGCGTCGACAAAATGGATCTCCCCGGTAACGCCGCTTGACAGGTCGGAGAGCAGATAGAGCGCCGCTTTGCCCACCTCCTCCTGAGTCACGTTGCGGCGCAGGGGCGACAACCCGTCCATGGCGCGCAGTTTCTTCTGGAAATTGGCCACCGCGGATGCGGCCAGGGTCTTGACCGGTCCCGAGGAAACCGCGTTGACCCGGATTCCTTTCTCCCCCAGTTCGGCGGCCAGATAACGCACCGAGGATTCCAGCGCCGCCTTGGCCACTCCCATGACGTTGTAGCCGGGAACCGCTCGCCGGGCGCCGAGATAGGTCAGGGTCAGGATGCTCCCCCCTTCCGTCATCAGCGGGGCGGCGCAGCGGGTGATGGCGACCAGGGAATAGACGCTGATATCCATGGCCAGGGCGAAACCGGCCCGCCCAGTCTGGGAAAAAGGCCGTTTCAGATCATCCCGATGGGCATAAGCGACCGAATGAACAACAAAATCGATTTTCCCCCAGGCCCGCTCCAGGTCGGCGAAAAGAGCCTCGATCTCCAGATCCCGGGCCACATCGCAGGGCAGCACCAACTCCGCGCCGATGCTTTCGGCCAGCGGCCGCACCCTCTTCTCCACCGCCTCGTTGACATAGGTCAGCGCCACCTGGCCGCCGGCGGCGACAATCTGCTCGGCTATCCCCCAAGCCAGGCTCATCTGGTTGGCGACACCGAAAACAACCCCGCGCTTCCCTTCCATCAGTCTGCTGTCCATCATTTATTTTATCCCCTGAAGGTAAATTCTCCGCCTATCCGGCGAAAGGTCATGTATGTTTCCTCACCTGAAATCTGATGTGCGGCTTTCCCCCCTCGCGAACCACGGAAAGCTTCAGATCGAAATCGGCGCTGCCGAGCTTTTCGGCGATCCTCTCCCGCTGTTTTTCGACGAGGGCGGCGAACTGCTCTTTCTTTGGAGGAGAACCGGTCAAATTGCAGGACAGCCGGATGCGGACAAACTCCTCGTAGATGGCGTCGATCTGCATATCCTCGGCCTGTCCCGAAGAGGATCGATGGGGAATGGAACTTTGGTGTTCCGGGAAAAATTTTCCTTCCTCGATGCGCCGCACGATCCGGTCCCAGTACTGGCAGAAGGAATAAAACCGACTGGACAGGGTCATCTGGCGGAAACGAAGATCGGTCTGGATGATGCGCCGCCGGGAGAATTCCCGCAGACGGCGGTCCAGTTCCTGTCTCTCTTTTACCGGCTCAAGCTTCTCCACCTGGCTGAAATATTGTTCGTAGCGGACCTTCAGTGCATTGAGGCGGGCCTCGACATCGTCGAGAACCCTGACAATTGCCTTGCGATCGGCCTGTTCCGCCATGATTTTAAGCTCCCTCGGCTTGGATCGGGAATTGCAGAAACATCCCTCTGCCTTGACGCTCCGACAGGAATCGTGATATGAAAAACTTGCCTTTTATACTAAGGAATTCAAAAAAATGGAAAATAAAAACCTGGCCGCGGTCATCCTCGCCGCCGGCCGCGGAACACGGATGAAATCGGATCGCTCCAAGGTTCTCCACGAGCTGTGCGGCGCCCCCATGGGGCGCTATCCGGTCCATGCCGCCCGCGCCGTCGGCGCCGACCCCATCGTCATGGTCATCGGCCATGACCCGGAGAATGTCCGAAATGTCTTCTCCAGTGAAAAAATCGGCTTCGTCCTGCAACACGACCAACTCGGCACCGGCCATGCCCTTCTCTGCGTCGAGAACGTCCTGGGCGGTTTTGCCGGCAGCCTGCTGCTGCTGTGCGGCGACGTTCCCCTGCTGACGCCGGAAAGTCTCGCCAACCTGGTTGAGCATCATCGCACCAGACAGGCCGCGGTCACCGTCCTTACCGTCCATCAGCCCGATCCCCGCGGCTACGGCCGCATCATCCGCCAAGGGGAAGAGGTTTTTCGCATCGTCGAGGAAAAGGATGCCGACGAGGAGGAGAAAAGAATAACCGAGGTTAACACAGGAATATATATCTTTGAAACACCTTTGGTGTTTGACCTCCTTCACTCCCTCTCCAACGACAACGCCCAAGGGGAATACTATCTGACCGACACCGTACAGATGGCCCGCGACCGGGGGCACAGAGTTTGCGCGGTGAGTGTCGCCGAGCGGCAGGAGGTTATCGGCATCAATGACCGGGTGCAACTGGCTCAGGCCGAAACGGTGCTGCGGCGGCGCATCAACGAAACCCACATGAGAAATGGCGTCACCCTCGTCGATCCGGAAGTCACCTACATCGAGAATGGCGTCGAGATCGGCGCCGACACGATCATCCATCCTCATGTCCACCTCCATGGCAAGACGGTCATCGGCAGCCACTGCGTCATCGAACCGGGCGCCGTAATCCACGACACTCGCATCGCCGACCGGGTCCATATCAAAGCCTCTTCGGTCATCGAAAGGTCGGAGATCGGCGAGGACTCCCAGATCGGCCCCATGGCCCACCTGCGCCCCGGCACTGTTCTGCGCGGCCACAACAAGATCGGCAATTTCGTGGAAACCAAAAAGGCCGACATCGGGCTGCGCTCCAAGGCGAGCCACCTGACCTATCTCGGTGACAGTGAAATCGGCGCCGACGTCAATATCGGCTGCGGCACCATCACCTGCAACTACGACGGTGTCGGCAAACACAAGACCATCATCGAGGACCAGGTCTTCGTCGGCAGCGACACCCAATTCGTCGCTCCTGTCCATATCGGCCGCAACAGCCTGATCGGGGCCGGCTCGACCATCACCCGGGATGTCCCCCCTGATGCGCTGGCTCTTTCCCGGGCCGAACAGAAGAACATCGAAGGGTGGCGGCTGCGGGAGCGAAAGAAAAAAACCGAAGACAAATAGCCGCAATCAGTGGCTGGCGATCAGTGCCTTGTGACTGGTTTTAACTCTTGGTTTTATCCAGCTGCCAGCCACCAGCCACCTCATTCCGGTTGATCAGGTTGTTTCACTTCGTTGACTGAGAAATTGCATCTTCTCTTCCTTTTTTGACAAAGGATTGTTTCCATGTGCGGAATCGTCGGCTACACCGGCGCCAAAGCGGCGGATGAAATCATCATCGAGGGGCTACGGCGTTTGGAATACCGCGGCTACGACTCGGCGGGAATCGCCACCCTCTGTGACGGCCGGATCGAGATTCGCCGTGCCCAGGGCAAGTTGCGGAATCTGGAAAAAATCCTCGCGGAGAAGCCGGTGGCCGGCTGCTGCGGCATCGGTCATACCCGCTGGGCGACCCACGGCCGACCTTCCGAAATCAACGCCCATCCCCACCGCTCCGACGGGCTCGTCCTGGTCCACAACGGCATCATCGAGAACTACCTCGACATCAAGGCCTTCCTGACCCAGGAAGGCTTTGCCTTCAGCTCGGAAACCGATACCGAGATCCTCGCCCACCTGGTCAGCTTCCATTACCGCAGCGCACCCCGTCTGGAGGAGGCCGTGCGCCAGGCCCTCCGGGAAGTGCGCGGTTCCTACGCCATCGCCGTGATCAGCGAACGGGAACCCGGCACCCTGGTGGCGGCCCGCCTTGGCTCACCCTTGATCGCGGGCCAGGGAAAGGGGGAATATTTCGTCGCTTCGGACATACCCGCGATTCTTTCCCAAACCCGCGAGATGGTCTTCCTCGAGGACGGCGAGATGGCCGTTTTCACCCCGGCGGAGATGACCTTTTTCACCCTGACCGGCGAGCCTCTGTCCAAGGAGGTCAAAACCATCACCTGGTCGCTGCAGTTGGCGGAAAAAGGGGGCTACAAGCACTTCATGCTCAAGGAGATCTTCGAGCAGCCCCGCGCCGCCAGCGACACCCTGACCGGGCGGATCACCGAAAAGGGGTGCATCGCCCTGGACGGTATCGGCAAAAATCAGGCCCTTTTCGACGGTCTGGAAAAGATCTGCATCGTCGCCTGCGGCACCTCCTGGCATGCCGGCCTGGTCGGCAAGTATTTCATCGAAAAATACTGCCGGATCCCGGTGGAAATCGACATCGCCAGCGAGTTCCGTTACCGCTCTCCGATCATCGACGATCGTACCCTGGCTCTGTTCATCAGCCAGAGCGGAGAAACCGCCGACACTCTCGCCGCCCTGCGCGGCGCAAGGCGGCAGGGGGGACGCATCGTTTCCATCTGCAACGCGGTCGATTCCTCCATCGCCCGGGAGAGCGACGGGGTCATCTACACCCACGCCGGACCTGAGATCGGGGTGGCCTCGACCAAGGCCTTCACCACCCAGTTGATCTCTCTTTTCCTGCTGGCCCTGGACATCGCCGTCCGCTGCGGACGGCTGACGATCCTGGAATGCGCCTCATTGAGCGACGAACTGCTCAAAATTCCCCGACTGATCGAGGAGACCCTGAAACTCGATTCCGAGGTCCAGGCCATCGCCCGCGACTACAAGGATGCCCGCGATTTTCTCTATCTGGGGCGCGGCAACCAGTTCCCCATCGCCCTGGAAGGGGCGCTCAAGCTCAAGGAAATCTCCTATATCCACGCTGAGGGATATCCCGCCGGCGAGATGAAGCACGGCCCCATCGCCCTGATCGATGAACAGATGCCGGTGGTCATCGTCGCCACCCATAACGAGATCTTCGAAAAAACTCTCAGCAACATGGAGGAGGTCAAGGCCCGCGGCGGGCGGATCATCGCCATCACCGACGGCTACGATCCGGAACTGGAGAAAAAGGCCGACGCCGTTCTGGTGGTTCCGGCGGCCCATGACGACTTTCTGCCCGTGCTGACCGTTATCCCCCTGCAACTTCTCGCCTACCATGTCGCCGTCCTAAAAGGGACCGATGTGGATCAGCCGCGCAATCTGGCCAAAAGCGTCACCGTGGAGTGAAAGAGAGCAAGGTGGAATTGCCATCCCGTAAACCTTCCCCGTACCGAAGGTTTCTCAACAGCTTCCTCAACCGCTTCGCCATCTCGGAAAACAGCTTCATGGCCTTCGTCGCGGCCATCATCGGAGTGGCGGCGGGTCTGGGCAACTACGCCTTCCGCAGATCGATCGACTTTTTCCATTGGCTGGTGGTGGATAACGGTTCCCGGCTTTTCGAGGTCGCCATGCCGACGGAGTTGGCCATGGTCGAATGGAGTCCGGAACGCCTTTTCGTGATTCTCTTTCCGGCCGCCGGCGGGGTGCTGATGATCCTGCTGTGGCTCTTCTTTCGGGAGGACATGAAGTTCAGCTTTTCCCGCTTCATGGAGGTGATTAACCTCCGGGGGGCCAAGATCTCGGGGCGCATCGCCATTACCCGCGGCATTGCCAGCGCCATCACCCTGGGCACCGGCGGCTCGGCGGGGCAGGAAGGGCCGATCGCCCAGATCGGCGGGGCCATCGGCAGCCAATTCGGCCAGTTCGCCAAAATGAGCCGCGAGCGTCTCAAGATCCTGGTCGCCTGCGGCGCTTCGGCGGGGGTGGCGGCCACCTTCAACGCCCCCATCGCCGGGGTCTTCTTCGGCACCGAAATCATTCTGGTCTCCACCTTCGCCTTCACCAGCTTCACCCCCATCGTCATCGCCAGCACCCTGAGCACCGCGGTCACCCGCTCTCTGCTCACCACCGAGGTGTTCCACACTCCGGAACGTTTCCTCAACTCGCCGCTGGAACTGATTTTATACGTCCTTCTCGGGGCCATCATCGGCATCCTCAGCGCCGGTCAGGTCGATCTGCATTTTCGCATCACCGACCTCTTTGACCGTCTCAAGATCCCCCACCTGGCCAAGCCGGTCTGCGGCGGTCTGCTGGTCGGGATTATCGCCATCGGCTTTCCCCAGGTGATGGGCAACGGGTACGAGTTCATGAGCCGCGCCCTCAACGGCGAAGGGACCGTCCTCATCCTCGCCGCCCTCTGCCTGCTCAAGGTGCTGGCCACCGCCATCACTTACGGGGCCGGCCTGCCGGGGGGCCTTTTTGCCCCGGTGCTGGTGATCGGCTCCTTTGCCGGGGGCGCCTTCGGCAAGGTAGTGCTCAATATTTTCCCCGGCCTCTCCCTGCTGCCTGGAGCCTTCGCCACCGTCGGCATGGGGGCCTTCCTGGCCGGAGCCATGCATGCGCCGGCCACCGCCATTTTCCTGGTCTTCGAGATCACCGATTCCTACGAAGCGATCCTTCCCATGATGCTGGCCTGCGTCACGGCCACCGCGGTGGCCCGCTGGCGCAAGCACGACTGCCTGGAAACGGTGGAACTGACCCGCGACGGCATCGACCTGGAAGCCGGCAAGGAGCGCAACATCATGAAGGCGCTCAAGGTCCGGGATGTCATGGAACGCGACCCGGAAACCGTTCCAGAGAACATGACCCTGGGACAGTTCACTCACTTCATCAACCGCGCCAAAAACAACTCCTTCCCGCTTACCGACGCCAATGGGGAACTTGCCGGCATCATCGCGGTGCAGGACTTCCTGGGCGTGGTGCTGGAGAAGGAGCTATCGGAACTGGTGGTCATCAAGGAGCTGGCCACCCTCAACGTCATCACCACCACTGAAGACGAGGATCTGGAAACAGCCCTGCGCAAGCTCGGCGCCCGCGATTTGAACCAGCTGCCGGTGGTCGATCCGGAAACGGGTCGGAAAATTCTCGGCGTCATCAACCGCCGCGACATCGTTTCCGCCTACAACCGGGCCCTGATGAAGCGCTCCCTGGGGGGAGAAGAGGACCATGAGTGATCTGCTGGCGGGACTCAATCCCCCTCAACGCCAAGCCGTTGTTCATCAGGGCGGGCCCCTGCTGGTCCTGGCCGGGGCCGGCTCCGGGAAGACCCGCACCCTCACCCACCGCATCGCCTGGCTGATCCGCGAGCGTCAGGTCGACCCTTACCGCATCCTCGCGGTGACCTTCACCAACAAAGCGGCCAAGGAGATGAAGGAACGCCTTCAGCGGCTGCTGAAAACGGACCATCAACCCTGGGTCAGCACCTTTCACGCCACCTGCGTGCGCATTCTGCGGCGGGAGATCGGGATTCTGGGCTTCACCGCCGATTTCACCATCTATGACGACGCCGACCAGCAGCGCCTTCTCAAGGACTGCCTGAAACATCTCGACATCGACGAAAAATCGCTCAAGCCACGCGCCGCCGGGGCGGCCATCGACGGCTTCAAGAATGAAGGGCTGTGGCCCGGCGACATTTCCGTCGACGATTATTACGGGCGGCTGATCTTCCGCGTCTACAGCCATTACCAGGAGCGTCTGAAACAGGCCAACGCCCTCGATTTCGGCGACCTGATCCTGATGGTGGTGAAGCTTTTCGAGGATCATCCCGAAATCGCCGAGCGATACCGGGAGCGCTTCCGCCACCTGCTGGTTGACGAATTCCAGGACACCAACCGCATCCAGTACCGCCTCATCCAGCTCCTCTGTACCCCGCGGACGGAACTCTGCGTGGTCGGCGACGACGACCAGTCGATCTATTCCTGGCGCGGCGCCAAAATCGAAAACATCCTCAAGTTCGACAGCGATTTTTCGGGGGCTGAAGTGATCCGCCTGGAACAGAACTACCGTTCCACCAAGACCATCCTCGATGCCTCCGGTGAGATGATCGCCCGCAACCGGGGCCGCAAGGGGAAGACCCTGTGGACGGAAAACCCCGCCGGCGAGGCGATCCGACTGCGGGTCCTTCCCGACGATCTGGAAGAGGCCCGGTTCGTGGCCGCGGAGATCGGCCGCCTCCTGCAACAGGGGCGCTCGCCGCGGGAAGCGGCCGTTTTCTTCCGCACCAACGCCCAGTCCCGCTCTCTGGAAGAGGCGATGATGCGGGAAAACATTCCCTACCAGGTGGTGGGGGGGATCAAGTTCTTCGCCCGTATGGAGATCAAGGACATCCTCGCCTATCTGCGGGTACTGGTGAACCCCAGCGACACCCTGTCCGTCCTGCGCGTTCTCAATGTCCCGGCGCGGGGAATCGGCGCGGTCACCATCCAGCGGGTTTCCGATCTGGCGGAACGCTGCGGCGGCTTCCTTCCGGCCTGCCGCGAGGCCCTGACCCAAGGGCTGCTGAAGGGGGGCGCCGGCCGCGGCATGGAAGGCTTCCTGGCGCTCATCGACAAATACTCCCAGCTCCGCGACCGCCTCCCCTTTCCCCAGCTGACCGCGGAACTGATCGAGGAGAGCGGCTACGGTCCCATGCTGCGCGAGGAAAAAACCGCCGAAGGGAAAGACCGCCTGCAGAACCTGCAGGAACTGCTGCTGGGCATGGAGGAGCACCTGGCGGAGCAGGGAACCCTGTCGACTTACTTGGAGCAGGTGGCCCTGGTCAGCGACCTCGACTCCCTCGATGACAGCCAGGGGCGTGTCAGCCTGATGACATTCCACTCGGCCAAGGGGCTGGAGTTTCCCTTTGTCTTCATGACCGGCATGGAAGAGGGACTCTTTCCCCACAGCCGCGCCACCGAGGCCAACCGGGAAATCGAGGAGGAACGCCGCCTCTGCTACGTCGGCATGACCCGCGCCATGGAGAGACTCACCCTGACGCGGGCCGAAAGAAGGCGCATCTACGGCGACTTCCAGTTCAACCCGGCGAGCCGCTTCCTGCGGGAGATCCCACCTCATCTTCTCGAGGAAAGGTACCACGTCCCCTCTCACCGTTCGGCTGAGAGCCATAATCTGGCCGCGCTCCTGGACCCGCATCCGGAAACGGCCGGATCCGAATCTCCCCCCGCCTCCTTACCTGACGAGGTGGAGGTCGTGCCCGAGGTCGAGGGGGGCGAGCCGTCCCTCGGCAGCCGGGTCCATCATCCCAAGTTCGGCGTCGGCATCGTCCGCCGGCTGGAGGGGCACGGCGACCAGCGCAAGGTAACCGTCCAGTTTTACGGCGTGGGGCTGAAAAAGCTCCTGCTCCGCTTCGCCGGCCTGACCCCGGCCTGATTTTCTCCTCCCTTTTCCCAAAACCTCCCCCGGCCCGCTATAATGCATATCAGGATCGAATAAACCTAAATCGTCAGGGATCGGGAAATGTTCCTCAGTGTCGCCGCCAACTTTGATTCCAAACTTATTCCCCGCCTGGCCGAACATCATGTTCACGAGGTCTACGGCAAGTTTCCTTCCGACCTCGTCGGCGGCGGGCGGCCGAGCTACATGGGAACCCCTCTGTCCTTTCGAAAGCTGCGCCGGTATGTGGCCGACCTCAAAAAATACGGGATCGCCTTCAATTATCTCCTCAACAGTTCCTGTCTCGGCAACAGGGAATGGGACGGACGTTGGCAGCGGAACCTGTGCGGTTTCTTAAACCGGCTCGACAATGCAGGAGTCGAACGGGTGACCGTTGCCACCCCTTATCTTCTGGAACTGATCAAAATCCGCTTCCCCCAATTCCAGGTCAAAGCGGGAATCTATGCTCAGATCGATACTCCGGAAAGGGCGCGCTTCTGGGAGGATCTGGGAGCGGACGCCCTGACCCTCGAAAGTTTCTCCATCAACCGGGATTTCAAGCGGCTCACCCGGATCAGGGAAGCGGTCTCCTGCGAACTGCAGTTGATCGCAAACCACCTTTGTCTCCCCAACTGCCCGATGCAGCCCTATCATCAAAACGGCTTCTCCCACGCTTCGGACGGATCCCGCAACCTTTACCTCGACTACTGTTTTCTGAAATGCACCCTTCTGCGCCTTAAAGAACCGATGCTCTTCGTCCGCTCCGCCTGGATCCGTCCTGAGGACCTGCCGGAATATGAAAAAATCGGCTACACCTCCTTCAAGCTACTGGAACGGGGCATCCCTTCGGAAAATCTTCTGCAGCGGGTTGAGGCCTACGGGAACCGGAGCTTCTCCGGCAATCTGGCTGATCTGTTCCTGTCCCACGGATTTCGCCAGCCGCTGAAAAGAGAGCCGGGATGGCTCCTCCGCCACTTTCTGCATCCCCGCAGCATCTTACCCTGGCGCCTGAAGCCGCTCGTCGACCTGGCCCGCCGCCAGGGAATGCTTTTTCAGCTTCAGAATCAGCCGATCATCATTCATTCCGACCGGATTCCCGGCGACTTTATCGATCGTTTCCGCAACGGCTCCTGTGCCGGGTGGAACTGCCGCTCCTGCGGCCGCTGTTCCGAAATCGCCCGGGACGCCGTGGAAATCAAGCCTGACTACCTTCGGGAGTCGCTCCTCGATCTCGATAACGGACTGCATGCTCTGGCCTCAGGGAGTCTCTGGAATGCTTGAGCAGCGGGACAGCACTCCGGAATTGATGGACGGAGAGGAATTCGACGTTGGTCTGGCCGAAGCCAGTTATCGTTTCATTCGGCGCACCAACCGTCTTTTCGGGAGTCTCTCCGCCGCCCGAGGATTTCTGCGACGCCTTCTCGCGGTGACCAAGGGGAGAGAACCGCTCGCCATTCTCGATCTGGGAGCGGGGGCCTGCGACATCCCCATCGCCTTGTGCCACTGGGCGCTGCGAAACAATCATGCCGTGAAATTCACCTGCCTCGAGAAAAACAGCCATGCCGTACATCTGGCGACAAAATGGGCAGCCCCGAAAAATCTGTCGGTGGAGATCATCGAAACGGAACTCTTCACCTTCCTCGAAAACTGCCAATCATCCTTTGACGGCGCCCTGGCCACCCTATTTCTGCACCACCTGAGCCGGGAAGAGATCGATCGACTCCTCTTCCTCCTCTCCCCCCGTCTCAGAGGACCTCTTTTTGTCGGTGATCTGCGGCGGTGGCCGCCGACCTACGCGGCCTGCTGGCTCTACACTCTCGGTACCGAACCCGGAGTCCGCCACGATGTTCTGACCTCGGTACGAAAAGGTTTCACACCAAAGGAACTGACGGAGATCCTGGAAAATCATCCGGCAGTATCGAACTTTGAAATAATAAACCAGGGAAGCCTGCGTCTCGAGGTGGAAGTCTCCTTCTCCCCCGATCCCGTCAGCGGATAAAGGAAAGGAATTTATCTTGCACGCCGTCATTCGAAGTCTGGCCACAGCCAACCCACCCTGCTATCTCACTCAGAAGGAAGCCTATGAGGTTCTCGACAGGCGTTTGTCCCTGGAGGGGAAGACCGGCGACCTCTATCGCAAACTTTTTCTGGAATCTCCTATCCAGGGACGCTATTTGGCAGTCGATCATATCGATGAAACCTTCGAAACGTCTCAGGGAAAACTGACCGAACGCTTTCTGAAACAGGGGCGCCGTCTCGCTCTGGAAGCTTCCCGCAAAGCGCTGGCGGCCGCCGGAGTTGAGGCCGGGGAGGTCGATGCCATCGTCGTCAATACCTGCACCGGCTACCTTTGCCCTGGGCTCTCCTCCTATCTGGCGGAGGACCTCTCCCTTTCATCGTCGCTGAAATTCGTCGACCTCATGGGAATGGGCTGCGGCGGGGCGATCCCCAATCTCGAATGCGGAGTCGGACTGCTTGCGCGCCAAGCCGCCTCCCGGGTACTGTGCGTGTCGGTGGAGGTCTGCTCCGCTACCGTTTATCTCGGACCGGAGCCCGATCTCATCGTCAGTAACGCCATCTTCGGGGACGGCGCTTCCGCGGCGCTTTTGGTTGCCGCCGGGCAGGAAAGCCCCTTCCCCAGACTGGTAGATTTCGAATCGGGAATATTTCCCGAATACCGTGAAAAACTTCGTTATCGCACCCAGTGCGACGGCCGCCTCCGAAACGTCCTGAGCCGGGAAGTACCGGTTATCGGCACGGAAGTCATCACCACCATCCTCGCCCGCCTCCTTTCCCGCCACCACCTCGGGACGGAAGACATCGCCTGGTGGGCGGTTCATGCCGGCGGGCTGGCGATCCTGGACCGCATCGAAAAAAAACTCTCCCTTCCGACCTCGGCCATGCAATGGTCCCGCCGAATATTCACCAGCTTCGGCAACATGTCTTCGCCGACCCTGATGTTCGCTTTGCAGAATCTTCTCCAACAAGGTTCACCCCGTTCCGGGGAAAAGGGAGTCCTGCTGGGGTTTGGGGCGGGGTTCAGCGGCTTCGGGGCACTGGTCGTCTTCTGACGGAAATCCTTCCTTCCCCAGACCCGCGGCGGGATCATGATGAACTGTTTTTTTCGGATCAGTCCTTGACATGCCTCCCGGCTTCCCTTATGTAATCTGGAGGAAGATCGAAATCGGCATCCGCTTGGATGTCTTGGTACCGCTGAGATTTTTACCGGCGACAGGAGCGGGATCCGTCACGACCTCAACACTCTGGATTTTTTAAAAAGGAACTGAATTTGATCCAGGTCAAATCCCGCTCCGTTCATTTCTGCTAAAATCCGGTATCCGCAACTTCAAATCAAACCAAGCCAAAGGAGGAATTCATGTTTTGCTATCAGTGTGAGCAGACGGCCCAGGGGCAGGGCTGCACCCAGGTCGGGGTGTGCGGCAAACAGCCGGAAACGGCGGCCCTGCAGGATCTGTTGATCTATGCCCTCAAAGGGCTCTCCATGGTCGCCGTGGAAGCGACCCGGAACAGCTGCGACTGCGAAAAAGCCAACCGATTCATGGCCAAAGCGCTCTTCTCGACGCTGACCAATGTCGATTTCGATCCCGAGCGCTTTGCCGATCTGATCAGGGAATGCGCCGGCATCCGGGACGAGCTGAAAAAAGCCGTAAGCCACGCCGGCGGCCGCGACATCTTCCGCCTTCCCGAAGCCAATTACCAGCCCGGCACCGACCTTCAGGCGATGATCGAGCAGGGGGAGAAACTGGCCGGCATCGCCCCCGATCCCGATCTCGACCAGGATATCGAGTCCCTCAAGCAGCTGCTGATCTACGGCCTCAAGGGGGTCGCCGCCTATACTCACCATGCCGCCCTGCTCGGTTTCGAGGATCCCCATATCTACGACTTCATCAACGAAGGGATGATGTCCACCCTGAACACCGGCATTTCACTGCAGGCCCTGATCTATCTCGTCATCCGCTGCGGCGAAACCAACCTGCGAGCGATGAAGGTGCTGGATGAAGCCAATACCACCACCTACGGCGATCCCGTGCCCACTCCCGTCCCCCTGGGAGCTAAAAAAGGCAAGGCGATTCTGGTTTCCGGCCATGACCTCAAGGATCTGGAGGAAATCCTCAAACAAAGCGAAGGCAAGGGGATTTACGTATATACCCACGGCGAGATGCTCCCCTGCCATGGCTATCCGGGACTGAAAAAATACGCCCACTTCTACGGCCATTACGGCACCGCCTGGCAGAACCAGCACAAGGAATTCGCGGCCTTCCCCGGCGCCATCCTGATGACGACCAACTGTCTGCAAAAACCGCAAAATTCCTATAAGGACAATCTTTTCACCACCGGCCTGGTCGGCTGGCCCGGCATCACCCACCTGGAAGAAGGAAATTTCGCTCCGGTCATCGAAAAGGCCCTTCAACTCCCCGGCTTCAGCGAAGACGTCCCCGGCAAGACGATCACCACCGGTTTCGGCCATAAGGCCGTACTGGGCGTCGCCGGGAAGATCGTGGAGCTGGTCAAGGCCGGCAAGATCCGTCATTTTTTCCTGGTCGGCGGCTGTGACGGCGCCAAACCGGGACGGAGCTACTACACCGAATTCGTCGAGAAGGTTCCCAAGGACTGCGTCGTGCTGACCCTGGCCTGCGGCAAGTTCCGCTTCTTCGACAAGGATATGGGGGATATCGACGGCATTCCCCGGCTGATCGACGTAGGCCAGTGCAACGACGCCTATTCGGCCATCATGATTGTCGACGCCCTGGCCAAGGCCTTCAACTGCGACCCGCAGGAACTGCCGGTATCGATGATTCTGTCCTGGTACGAGCAAAAGGCGGTGGCCATTCTTCTCTCCCTGCTCTTCCTCAACACGAAGAACATCCGCCTCGGCCCGACCCTCCCGGCCTTCGTCACCCCCAAGGTGCTCAACTATCTGGTCGAACACTTCAACATCATGCCGATCAGCACCCCCGATGACGACCTGAAGGCCATCCTCGGTTGACCATCAAATCCGGCTGCTGAATAAAAAAGGAGCGGTTCCCGGCGGAGCCGCTCCTTTTTTTCTTTAACCGTGGTCGTCCTCAAACCAGCCGCGACTCACCCTGTGCCAAGGATTCCAGCTCCTCGATCTGGCGCAGTTCGATACAGGCGCCGTTGACCTCGATCAGCCCCTGACGGCTCATTTTGGCCAAAATCCGCGAAAGGGTTTCGGGGATGGTGCCAAGCAGTCCGGCCAGCTGCCCCTTGGTCACCTCCAGCGTCACTTTGCCGCTGCCGCCTTCACGGCGGCTCAGAAACAAAAGATAGGCCGCCAGCCGACCGGGCACTTCCTTGAGGGACAGATCCTCGATCAGTTGGGCGAATTTCCGCAGCCGCTGGGACAGGACAGCCAACATATTGATGGCCAGCGACGGATCGGCCGCGATGCACTCGGCGAACTCCCGCCGAGGGAAAAAGAGCACCTGGCAATCGCTGTGGGCTTCGGCATGGGCGGGATAGGTTCGGCCGGAAAAGAGGGCGATCTCGCCGAAAGGATCTCCGGGGCCGAAAATGTGGAGAATCTGCTCCTTGCCGGAGGGAGACAGCTTGAAGATCTTCACCCTGCCGGAGACGACCACATGGAGTCCCCGACCGTCATCCCCTTCGGAAAAAATCCGTTCCTCCCTGCAAAAGGTCATTTTCCGGGCGATGCGGGCCAAGGTTTCGTTCTGTTGGGGGAAAAGGCCCTCAAAGAGGGGAATGGCGGCGATTGTTTCGGCAAGGGTCATGAGCGAATCTCCATTCGTGGCTCGTGGCTCGTGGCTCGTGGCTCGTGGCTCGTGGCTCGTGGCTCGTAAAAGATTATAGCCTCAAACTACCAGCTACCAGCTACGAGCCACGAGCTGTTTTTTCCTCCCACCTTGACCTGAGTCAAAGCGGATTGCGGACGACTGTCTTAAACTACAGAAAAACAACGAATACAACAATGGGAGGATATATGAAAACCTTGCGCAACATCATCGAGATCGACGAAGAGAAGTGCGACGGCTGCGGGCTCTGTGTTCCCTCCTGCGCCGAAGGAGCGATCCGGATCGTGGACGGGAAGGCCCGGCTGGTCGCCGAGAAATACTGCGACGGACTTGGCGCCTGCCTTGGGGAGTGCCCCCGGGATGCCATCCGCATCATCGAAAAGGAGGTGGAGGCCTTTGACGAGGAAGCGGCCATGGTACATGTGCGGACGCAAAAAAAAGATGACGGCGGGACACCGGCAGCGCCCTCCCCCCCATCTTCCGGCTGCCCTTCGGCACAGCTGATGAACTTCGCCCCGAACCAGGCGAAGGAGGATGCCATGCCGCGCGGCTGTCCCTCCGCCAACATTCACAGCTTCGACGGGGAAAAGGTGGACAAGGACCCGGCAGCGGCCCCCATTCCCTCGGCCCTCAGCCATTGGCCGGTGCAGATCCGCCTGGTGCCCCCGCACGCTCCCTTTCTCAAGAACGCCGACCTGCTGATTGCCGCCGACTGCTCTCCCATGGCCTACGGCGATTTTCACCGCGATTTTCTGAAAGGGAAAGTGGTGATGATGGGCTGCCCGAAATTCGACGACATGGCCCTTTACGAGGAACGTTTTCAGCAGATTTTCCGGCAGGCGGAGATCAAAAGCGTCACCGTGCTGGTGATGGAGGTTCCCTGCTGTCAGGGACTCCCCGCTCTGGTGAAAAAAACTCTGAAGGAATCGGGGAAGGAGATTCCGCTGGAGATCGTCACCGTCGGCCTGCAGGGAAAAATCCTTCGGCGCGACGCCTATCCGAGCGGCTTCTGAGAAACCACACCATAAAAAAAGGGCCGAAATCAGCCCTTTTTTTTATGGTATCAGGTTTTCCCGCGGAGATCAGCGCTTGGCCCTTCTGCGGGAGTAGGCTCCCAGCGCCGCCAGACCGGAGCCCAGGAGCAGCAGGGTGCCCGGTTCGGGAACCGGGGCGCTCTGACTCTGAGCATCGTGGGAGAAGGGGGCGAAAAGAATGCCGTCCCTGGCGTTAAAGGTGTAAAGATCAAAATGGAGAACGATATTGGGATCAAAAAGATTCGTATCAATATCGAACTCGTAGAGGTACAGCATGTGTCCCGGAGGCCCGGCGGCAGCCCCCGTTTGCACATCATAGGCAGCAACCATGGAGGAGGTGTCGAGCTGGAATGCCAGTTCCGTGAAATAGGTCGGAAAAACCCCATGACCCGGAAGGTCGGAACCGGCGGCATACATTACCGGCGGCACCCCCCAGGTCATGTCGCCGGCGACATTGATCGGGGTGCCGCCATCGACCGTAAACGATCCCAGACTTGGCGCCGGATCAGTCTCCGCCAGGCTGGGCAAGACGGCGATGGAGAGATAATAGTCGGCGCCTTCGACATATTGGGAGGAAAGCGGATCGATCAGCGCCTGCAAAGTAAAAGGATTGGTCGTTGCTATGGTCGTTTCCGTCACCGGATCATAAACTCCATCGACGATATCCAGTTGCAGGTAGGGTACAGCCAATGCCGCCGTCCCCCATAATAAAACCATGCTTACCAAAAAGCTGACTGATAATTTTTTCATGATCGTTCTCCCTTTTTTCAAAGGAAATACTGCTGTTGATTTCTTACTTGTTAAAATATATAAGCATTATCCATTCCACCTTATAAAATATTGTTTTTATTGAATTTTTTTTAAAAATTTAGTTCTTTTTCAAAATTTGTAAGATATTCCGACAAAAGCGGAAAACCGTCGGTTCGCTTCCACTTCTTTTCAATATCCTGATTTCAGATGGAAATAGTTATTGAGGCCTTTTCACCAGCCCATATAAGATGAACTGAGAAAAAGCAGATGTAAATTTTTCCGACAGATGATTTTGGGAAAGAAAAGTGCGGCGCCGACCGTCACGAATGAATGACAAACGGTGATTGGTAATTCTGACTGGAACAGATGAGCGGAATGGAGCGATTAGGGACAATTGGCCAGGAACAGGCCATGGCGATCAACATTGCCAAATATTTTACCGAGGGGGAGGTCAAATATCCTGCTCAGACATTGAAGCGGATGCAGAGGATGTCCCCATCCTTGACCGGATATTCTTTTCCCTCAAGGCGCAGCAGCCCCTTCTCCTTGATCGCCTTCTCCGAGCCGCAGGCCAACAGGTCGGCGTAGGAGAAACATTCGGCGCGGATGAAACCCCTGGCCAGATCGGAGTGGATGACCCCGGCCGCCTCCACGGCGCTCTGGCCGCGCTTGAGATTCCAGGCCCGCACCTCGTCGGGGCCGACGGTGAAGAAACTGATGTAGCCGAGCAGTTCGTAGGCGGTGCGGGTCAGCAGGCTGCGGGCCGATTCGGTGATCCCCATATCCTCCATGAACAGACGGATATCCTCACCCTCGGTCAGCCGCGACAACTCCATCTCGAAGTTGCCGGCGAATTCGATGGTGCGGTATTTTGCCCCCAGTTCCGCCAGCAGAGGGGCGTTTTTGCCAAAACGCTCCTCGTCGGAGTTGACGATCACCATGAGCGGCTTCTGGGTCAGGAACTGAAAACCGCGCAGCGCCTTCTCGGCCTCCCCGGAGAGCTTCATGCCGCGGATGGGCGCCCCTTCATTGAGGGTATCGCGGATGGCGTGGAGGGTCTCCTCCTCAAGCACAGTCTGTGGGGTCTTTTTCCCCTTTTTGTTGTCCTGGGCGATTCTCTCCAGGCGGGTTTCGACGATGATCAGATCGGAAAGGATCATCTCGTCCTCGATGCTTTCCAGATCGGTGGAAGGAGTCGGCTCCTCCATCAGGTCGTGATGAAAGTTGCGCACCACCACCGCCAGGGCGTCGGTGATGCGGGCCGCCTGCACCAGTTCCGGAGGAAAACCTCCCTTGTCGCTGTGCCGGGCGACACCGGCGAAATCGATGAATTCCACCGTGGCATGGATCGTCTTGCGCGGCTTGTACATTTCGGTCAAGTGGGTGATCCGCTCATCCTCGACATTGACCACCGCCAGATTCGGTTCCGCCCTGGCATTGGAGTAATCGGCCACCTCCGCCTCGGAGCGGGTAAGGGCGTTGAAAATGGTGGTCTTTCCGGAATTCTGCAAGCCGATGATGCCGATTTTCATGATTCACGTACCTGTACAGGGGGAAAGGACGAAACCCGGACGGAGCCCTGCCGGGAACCCTCGCAGCGGGGTATCAAGAACATGGTTTTTCCGAGGCTGTCAAGCTTTTTTCTTTTCAGCGACGGCTTGGCAGGCCGGACAGATTCCCCAGGCGTTGATGTGAAAAGCGGTGATCAGGTAATCGCTGTGGCCGGCCAGTTGCTCCCCGATCCGGGCCAGCTCGGGGATTTCAATGTCCTCGATGCAGCGACAGATCTGACAGATGAAATGGGGATGAGGGGAGGGATCACGGCCGTCATAATGGTTGCTGCCATCACCGAAACTGAATTCGATCAGCTCTCCCATTCCTTTGAGCAGGGAAATGGTTTTGTAAACAGTGGCAATACTGGTGGTGGGAAAATCCCCTTTGACCTTTTCGAAAATCTGTTCGACGCTGGGATGGTTGTGGCTCGCCGCCAGGGTGTGGAGGATGGCCAGCCGCTGTGGGGTGATGCGACAATCCTGGCTGCGCAGTTTCTCCACCAGATCCTGAACGCGTGTTTCAATGGTCATCATATCTGCCTCTAACTGGTTGATAACAACTTTAGCTTGGCGACCGAAAAAGGCCGCGCGGGTTTTTGATCTTAGCAGAAAATATTAATTTTTTCTTTCTTTTTTTCAAGATCACTTACGGTTTTCCCGGTAGAAGTTGAACACCGCCTTGGCCGCCGCCGGCGGCAGTATTCCGCTGGTCAGCAGATCATCCAAACTCGACCGGCGGATGCCGCCCACACTGCCAAAATGCCTTAACAGGGCCTGCCGCCGTTTCGGGCCGATGCCGGGGATTTCCTCGAGCGAAGAGGCCAGAGCGGCGCGGCCGCGCAGCTTGCGGTGGTGGGTGACGGCGAAGCGGTGGGCCTCGTTGCGCAGTTTCTCCAGCAGAAAGAGAGCCGCAGACCCTTCGGGAAGGAGCAGCGGTTCGGAAGCGCCGGGGCGAAAGAAACGCTCCCCCTTGCGCGCGATCAGGGCGCTGCGGGGATCGGCAAGAATCCGATCCTTGGCGATACCGGCCACCTCGACGCAACCTTCCAGGGACAGTGTCGCCAGCACCTCGGTAACGGCGGAGAGTTGCCCTTTCCCTCCGTCCACAAGGATGAAATCGGGCAGGTTCTCCTGCCGCAGGCCTCTTTCCAGGCGCCGTTTGAGCACCTCGGCCAGTGAGGCGAAATCATCGGCGCCGGCGACGGTGCGGATTCGATAATGACGGTATTCCGCCTTGTCCGCCTCACCGCAGACAAAGACGGCCATGCTCCCCACCGCGCCCCCTCCCTGGAGGTTGGAGATGTCGAAGCACTCCATGCGCAGCGGCAAGCGTTGCAGGCCGAAAAAATTGCGAATTTCGGCAAGTACCTGTTCCCGCGCCTCCCGGCTGCTCCCGCGGCGGCGGAAAGCCTCGGCGGCGTTGCGTTCCGCCAGGCGCACCATCTCCATCTGTTCCCCCCGCCGCGGTGCCAAAACCCGGACACGGCGCCCTTTCTTTTCGCTGAGCCACTCCTCGACCGCCGCGATCCCCTCGACGGAAGAACTGAGCAGCACCCGGTCGGGGATCGGCACCCCGCTGTCATAGTACTGCTGCAGGAAAGCGCCCAGCAGTTCCTCACGCTCCAGCCGCCATTCGATGCTGAAATCACGACGGCTGATCAATTGCCCGCCGCGGACGAAGAGGACCGCTATCTCCACCTCCCCCCCTTCCAGATGCAGGCCGACAACATCGACGTCGAGCCCTTTTTCCCCCGCCACCTTCTGCCTTTCCGTGGTCGTCTCCAGGGCCTGGATCTGATCCCGCAAGGCGGCAGCTTCCTCGAACCGCATTTCCGAGGCGGCTTTTTTCATCTGCTCCCGCAGCAGCGCCGTGGCCTCGCCGATGCGCCCGGAGAGGAAAGCGGTCGCGCCCTCTACCAGGAGGCGGTAGTCGTCGCTGCTGATTTTGCCGTGGCAAGGCGCGCTGCACTGGCCGATCTGGTAATAGAGACAGGGGCGGCTGCGCCGCGCGCAGCGGGTCATGGGGTAATGGCGCAGGGGGAACAGGCGGTAGATCCGCTTCAGGGTTTCCTTTACGGCGCCGCTGGAGTGAAAGGGGCCGAAGTAGCGGGCCCCGTCCTTGGCCACCCGGCGCACCACCTGCAGAAAGGGGAATTCCTCGCGGGGGTCAAGGCGCAGGGAAACATAGGTCTTGTCGTCCCGCAGGCGCATGTTGAAGCGGGGACGATGCTTTTTGATCAGCGTGTTTTCGAGGAGCAGCGCCTCCTTCTCGGTATCGGTGACGATGGTGTCGACGCTCCGTATCCGCTCCAGGAGAAAGCGGATCTGGGGGCGCCCGTCCCCGCCCCCCTGGTAGCTGCGCAGACGCGCCCGGAGATTCTTGGCCTTGCCGACGTAGAGAACGGCGTCCTTTTCATCCTTCATCAAATAAACGCCGCAGCCCGCCGGAAAGCTGCCGATATCGTCGAGGGGACGCCCCTCACCGGTCATTTCTTTTTGGCCCTGGTCCATCGCTTCGCCACACGGAAGAATCCGTTCAGATCACAGTTAAAGACCCTTTCGGGGTCGTCTGGACATTGCGTCCGCAGCTATTATTCTTATAGCAGTTCAAGAACATCCCTATCCTAAGGGATATCTGCCTTCCATGGCAAGATGGCGGGGTCGTGGAGGCTGGTCGCATGAAAGAAAAGGAGGAGAACATGGATATCTATCAGGCCATACAGAGCCGCAAGAGCGTCAGGTCCTTCCTTGACCGGGAGATCGCCGATGAGGTTCTGAACCGATTGCTGGAAGCCGCCCGCCTCGCCCCTTCCGCCAGAAACTTCCAGGAATGGCGTTTCATCGTGGTGCGCGATCCGGAAAAACGCCAAAAGTTGGCCCAGGCGGCCAAGGGACAGACCTTTGTCGGTGAAGCCCCGGTGGTGCTGGTCTGCTGCGCCGAGTCCGAAGGGCATGTGATGACCTGCGGACAACTCTGCTATCCCATCGATGTGGCCATCGCCGTCGATCACATCACCCTCTGCGCCGTGGCCGAAAACCTGGGAACCTGCTGGATCGGCGCCTTCCACGAGGACGAAGTCAAAAAACTGCTCCATATTCCTGACGAGATCCGCGTGGTCAGCCTGCTTCCCATCGGCTTTCCGCGAGACCCCGCTCCCGAAACCAAAAACCGCCTGTCCATCGAGGACATTGTCCGCTACGAGAAATGGCGTTGATCCGCCTCTGACCGGACAGCCCGCCAAGGGTCCCCGGCAAAAACGGATCGCCGAATCGGCGCCCTGTCGCCCTTGGGACAGAAAACCCCCAAGGTTAACCCCCTTTATTTTTTGCCATCCCTGTGGCAGAATCAGCGGCACCCCGGATCGACCGAGCGGAAAAAAGCCGGCCAGGCGCTTCCGGTACTCCCGTCTCTCGTTTCGGACAGGGTTTTCGTCACCCTCACCGCAGATTCTTACCAAGGAGTTGTTCGATGACAAAAAGCAAAGGGGGATTCTCCACCCGGGCGGTCCATTCCGGAGAGATCCGCGACAATCGTTTCGGTTCCATCACTACCCCCATCGTCCAGAGTTCCACCTTCATTTTCCAGGGGATCGAGGAGGTCCGCAAGCTGGCCCAGGGAGTCGTCGGCCGCTTCGAGTACGGCCGCTACGGCAATCCCACCCAGTTCGCCGCCGAAGCGAAACTGGCCGCGCTGGAAGAGACCGAGGATGCGGTCCTTTTCTCCTCGGGGATGAGCGCCATCACCACGACTCTGTTTTCCCTGCTCTACACCGGCGACCATATCATCATCACCGACGACGCCTACCGCCGGACCCTCCAGTTCTGCAAAAAATGCCTGATCCGCTTCGGCATCGACTGCACCATCGTCAAGATGTGCGACTATGACGCCATCGCCGCGGCGATCCGACCCAACACGCGGATCTTCTTTTCCGAATCGCCGACCAATCCCTATCTCAACATCATGGACCTGGATCGTCTGCGGGGTATCTTTCAGGGACGGGGCATCCTGGTCATCTCCGACAGCACTTTCGCCACCCCCTACAACCAGAAGCCGCTGGAGTTCGGCGTCGACCTGGTCATTCACAGCGCCACCAAATACCTGGGAGGGCATAACGACCTCCTGAGCGGTGTGGTTCTGGGGCGCAAGGAACTGACCAATCCGATCCGCGAATATCTCAAAACCACCGGCGGAGTCATAGATCCCCACTGCGCCTATCTGCTGCTGCGCGGGCTTAAGACCTTCGAACTGCGCATGATCCGCCACAACGAAACCGGCCAGGCGGTCGCCGAATTTCTGGAGCAGCATCCCAAAGTCCACCGCGTCTACTATCCCGGCCTCCCCAGCCATCCCCACCACGAGGTGGCCAAACGGCAGATGAAGGGTTTCGGCGGAGTCGTCACCTTTGAATTGGAAAACGACATCAACGCCGCCCTGGAGTTCATGAACCGGCTGAAAATCATCAATATCGGCCCCAGCCTGGGCGGCGTGGAATCGCTGATCACCCACCCCGCCAGCATCAGCTATTATGACCACAACAAGGAGGAACGGCTGGCGCTGGGAATTACCGACGGCCTCATCCGCCTGGCCGTCGGCATCGAAAACTGCGAGGACATCATCGCCGACCTCGAACAGGCTCTGGGCTGAAACTCAACTCTTCTCAGAGGCTTATTACCCATTTCAGGCAATGCCCGAAATGGGTAATAAGCCATTCGCCACAAGCCTTTGCCAGCGGCGCAAAGACAATTCACTTTTTTCGTTGAACCACCCCCGGCAAAGGTCTACTCTCTGGATAGCTCCCGCCGCGGGCAAATATTCCCCAAGCAAAGGATTCGATGTGGCAATTACAATGAAATCACTCAAGGATATTCACCAGATGCGCGAGTCGGGGATTCTTTTGTGGCAGACCCACCAGGTTGCCCGCGGCATGATACAGCCCGGAGTTTCCACCAAAGAGATCGACCGCGCGGTGGAGGACTTCATCCTGGCAAACCAGGCTATCCCCCTTTTCAAAGGGGTGCCGGGGAAGGTGCCATTTCCCGCCGCCACCTGTATCTCCGTCAACCAGGAGGTGGTCCACGGCATCCCGTCGGAGCGGAAACTGGCGGAAGGGGACATCATCAGCGTCGATATCGGCATCAAGCTCAACGGCTGGTGCACCGACGCGGCCGTGACCTATCCGGTGGGCGCCGTCGACGAGGAGAAAGCCAGACTTCTGCAGGTCACCGAGGAGTGCCTGCGCCGCGCCATCCATCTGCTCGGAGAAAAGACCCGCTGGCGGCATATCGCCCGTAAAATCCAGAAATACGCCGAATCGGAGGGTTTTTCCGTGATCGAAGAACTGGTCGGGCACGGCATCGGTCAAAGCCTGTGGGAAAGCCCCCAGGTGCCCAATTACTATTCGGAGTCACTGCCCGATTTCCGCATCCGACCCGGCCTGGTCATCGCCATCGAACCAATGATCAATATGGGCAAGCGGGATATCCGCCAGCTTTCCGACCACTGGACCATCGTTGCCCGGGACGGCAAACCGAGCGCCCACTTCGAGCACACCGTGGCCGTCACCGAAAACGGCCCCGAGGTCCTGACCCGCGGCCCCAACGGTGAAGGCTGGGCTTTGTAGATCGGGCACCCTGGTCGGAGCCGGGCGATATAATTTTTCAGTTTGTCCGTTGCATAAACACGACTAATATGATAGAATTTATTATGTAAGCGGGGAAAGTGTTCCCGCGAACCACTCCGGCAACAGGGAGGATGTTATGAAAAAACTCAACAAAGACCTGGAAAAAGAAAGAAAAGACCTGAAAGAAAAACTCCTTGAGAAACGGGACAGGAACAGGGTCGATTTCACCGACTATCATCTCTTCGTGAATGGCGAGGGGAGCCGTTCCTGCTGCTACAATGACATCTGACCAGACGGTGCAGGTTTGTCTTCGTTTTTTCACCGATCCGATTCGAAACCGGTGCCGGCACTGAAAGCCGCCGCCGGTTTTTTTATTTCCTTTTGTCCAGCAATTTCTCTCCTTAGACAATTTTTATGGCCATCCGTCGCGCCAAAGCAGAGAACAGCTTTCATTTTCAATGGATTCCGGCGTAAAATACCTCAGAGCACAACCCCCTTATGATCATTTGACAGAAGGGGGAAAATTGCATAAAGTTCCGTGCGTTGCCGGAACCAATAAAGAATCAGGAAAAGGACGGAATCAGATGGAAAAAGGAACCTTCGAAACCAAAGTCGGTCTGGCCGAGATGCTCAAAGGGGGCGTCATCATGGATGTCACCAATGCCGACCAGGCCAAAATCGCCGAAGACGCCGGCGCCGTTGCCGTCATGGCCCTGGAGCGGATCCCCGCCGACATTCGTCAGGCCGGCGGCGTGGCGCGCATGTCCGACCCGGCGATGATCCAGGAAATCCAGAAAGCGGTTTCCATCCCGGTGATGGCCAAGTGCCGCATCGGCCATTTCGTGGAAGCGCAGATCCTCCAGGAACTGAAGATCGACTTTATCGACGAAAGCGAAGTGCTGACCCCCGCCGACGAGGTCAACCACATCGACAAGCATGCCTTCAGCGCCCCCTTTGTCTGCGGCTGCCGCAATCTTGGCGAAGCCCTGCGCCGCATCGGTGAAGGGGCCGCCATGATCCGCACCAAAGGCGAGCCGGGAACCGGCAATATCGTCGAGGCGGTTCGCCACATGCGTCAGGTTATGGGGGAGATCCGCCGTCTTCACTCCCTCCCCGCCGACGAACTGATGGCCTTCGCCAAGGAACTGGCGGCTCCTTACGAACTGATCAGGAAGACCGCCGAACTGGGCAAGCTGCCGGTGCCCAACTTCGCCGCCGGCGGCATCGCCACACCAGCCGACGCCGCCCTGATGATGCAGCTCGGCGCCGAGTCGGTCTTTGTCGGTTCGGGCATTTTCCGCTCCCAGGATCCGGCGCGACGCGCCAAGGCCATTGTCGAAGCGGTCACCCACTACCACGATCCGCGGATCCTGCTCGAGGTTTCCATCGGCCTCGGCGAGGCCATGCCGGGACTCGAAATCAAGGATATCCCCCAGGAAGACCAGATGCAGTACCGCGGCTGGTAGGTGCAAACCATGGCCAAACGCATCGGCATCCTCGCCCTTCAGGGAGATTTCGCCCGGCATGCCGCCATGCTGCGGATGCTTGGTGTCGAGGCCGTCGAGATCCGCGGTTGTGAACAGTTGGACGATTGCGACGGCCTGATCCTCCCCGGAGGGGAGTCGACCACCCTGGCCAAACTGATGGACAAGTACCGGTTCTATGAACCGCTGCGGCAGTTCGCCCGCCGCCGACCGCTCATGGGAACCTGCGCCGGAGCCATCCTGGCCGCCGCCGAGGTCGACGATCCGCGGGTCAAACCGCTGGCCCTGATCGATATTTCGGTACAGCGCAATGCCTATGGGCGCCAGGTCGACTCCTTCATCACCGAGGTAGCCGCCCCCTGCCTGGGACAGCCGCCGTTTTTCCGCGCCATCTTCATCCGCGCCCCAAGAATCATCGGATGCGGCCCTGAAACGGAAATTCTGATCAGCTTCCAGAACCAACCGGTCATGGTGCGGCAAGGCAACATTCTGGTGCTGACCTTCCATCCCGAACTGACCGCCGATCCCCGGATCCACCACTTTTTTCTCGGGATGACGGAAAAACGGGAGCAGCCGTCTCTGGCCGGCCGCTGAAGAATTGGACTTCGGCCCATCGTGCAAGGCGCCCGGAATCCGGCCAAACGGAAGGCTTATCAGCTGATTTTTCAGTGGCAAGACTTTACCGAATATGCTTGAATAGCGAGTTTTGAACATAATTACAGCGATTCCAAGTCCAAAGGGGAGTTTTTTTCATGTACACCTGTTCCGATCTTCGTAAAGGCCTCAAGCTCATGATCGACGGCGAGCCCTATGTCATCATCCAGTACGATTTCACCAAGCCCGGAAAAGGCCAGGCGCTCTACAAATGCAAAATGCGCAACATGATCACCGGCAACATGTACGACCGCACCTACCGTTCCGGTGAAACCTTCGACCCCGCCGACCTGGAAGACCGCTCCATGCAGTTCCTCTACAAAGATGAAAGCGGCTATGTCTTCATGGATCAGAAAACGTACGAGCAGATCACCCTTTCCGAGGAAACTCTGGGGGACGACCGCTTTTTTCTGATCGACAACATGGAAGTGAAGATCCTCGCCTTCAACGGCCAGGGGATCGGCATCACCCTTCCCAACTTCGTCAATCTGCGCGTCGTTCAGGCCGACCCATGGGTCAAGGGGGACACCGCCGCCGGCAACAACAAACCGGCTACGGTCGAATCGGGCTACACCCTGCAGGTTCCCTCCTTCGTGGAGGAAGGGGACATGATCCAGATCGACACCCGCACCGGCGAATATGTCACCCGAGTCAAGGAGTAGAGAGACGGAACCAACGAACTGGGCCCTGGCCCGGAAACAGATAACCTTGCGGGAACGCGCCCGGATCCTCCATGAGATCCGGGCTTTTTTCGTGAAGCGAAATTTTCTGGAGGTGGAGACTCCGCAACGGATTCCGGCCAACGCTCCCGAAACCCACATCGTCCCCGTGCCATCGGCAGGCTGGTGTCTTCAGTCCTCCCCGGAGCTGTGCATGAAACGCCTGCTGGCGGCGGGCTTCGAAAAGCTTTTTCAGATCAGCCACTGCTGGCGGAATGAGGAGCGGGGCCGGCGCCACCTCCCCGAGTTCACTCTTTTGGAATGGTACGAAAGCGAGGCCGACTACCGGCAACAGATGAGCGACTGCGAAGAGCTGTTGGGCAGCCTGGCTGCCGGGAAAACGCTGGTTTATCAGGGGCAGGAAATCGACCTCTCCCCTCCTTGGGAACGACTCGCGGTGGAGGAGGCTTTTCGCCGCTTCGCTTCCTGCTCGCTGAGGGAGGCCTTGGCGACGGATCGTTTCGACGAAGCCATGGCTCTGGAAATCGAACCCCGCCTCGGCAGGGGAAAACCACTTTTTCTCTGCGACTATCCTCTCGAAAAAGGCGCTCTGGCCAGAAAAAAACGGGGGAATGCCTCCTTTACCGAGCGTTTTGAACTCTATCTGGCCGGAATGGAATTGGCCAACGGCTTTTCGGAACTTGTCGATCGCCATGAACAGCGCCGCCGCTTCGAGGCAGAGGAGGCGGCCCGCCTGGCCATGGGTCAGCTCCCCTACCCCATGCCGGAGAAGTTCCTGACGGAACTTGCCTCCATGCCGGAGAGCGCCGGGATCGCCCTTGGCGTCGACCGCCTGGTCATGCTGCTGACCGACCAGGAGAAGATCGACGACGTCGTCGCTTTCACTCCCGAGATGCTGTAAGGAAGACAAGAAAAGCAACCATTTGAACCATCGGCAAACCCTGTTCGAATCATCTCAACCCTTTTTCAGTATCGACAAGAGAAACCATCGATGCGCGCCACTCTCCTGACCATTTTCCTTCTCAGCTGCAGCAACATCTTCATGACCTTCGCCTGGTACGGACATCTGAAAAACCTCCCCCACCGGGGATGGTTGCTGGCCGCCCTGGCCAGTTGGGGAATCGCCCTTTTCGAGTACCTGCTGCAGGTGCCGGCCAACCGCATCGGCCATCAGGTGATGACCGTGGGCCAGCTTAAGGTGCTGCAGGAGGTCATAACCCTTTCGGTTTTCGTCCCCTTCTCCCTCTACTTCCTCCGGGAAAAACTCAGCCTCGACTACCTCTGGGCCGGTTTCTGCCTGTTGGGAGCGGTCTTCTTTCTCTTCCGCGCCAAGATGTTCGGTGGCTGAGAGGGGGTCTTCTCCCTTTTCTTTTCGGCCCATTGGCCATTTTTCCGACAATCCGGGTGCAAAGTTTGCATGCCCTTGATGAAGGTCACAACCGGCCCCACACCAAAAAAGGAAAAGGGACTCGCGATGGGCACCAACAATATATTTTTCCTCGAGAATATCGAATGGTTTGACGAAAGCGGCCAGGAACTGGTCCACCGCATCCCCGAAAACGGGTCGGGGGAGATCAAGTGGGGGGCCCAACTGACGGTGCGGGAAAGCCAGGTCGGAGTACTCTTTTACAAGGGGCGGGCCTGCGACGCCTTTGCCCCCGGACGCCACACTCTGCGCACCGGCAACATCCCCATTCTCAACAAGATCCTCTCCATCCCCTGGGGGATGAACAGTCCCTTGCGGGCCGAGGTGATCTTCGTCAATCTCAAGACCTTCTTCAACCTGCGCTGGGGAACCCAGGAACCGGTCGCCTTCAAGGATGCGGAACTCGGCCTGGTGCGCCTGCGCGCCCATGGCGTTTTCAACCTACACGTCACCCAGCCGGTCCTTTTCATCAACAGCCTGGTCGGCACCGCCGGAAGCTTCACCACCGAGCATGTGGAGGAGTACCTGCGCAAGGTGATCGTTTCCCGCTTCAACGATCATCTGGGGGAAAACCTCGGCACCCTTTTCGATCTGCCGGGCAGCTACGATACCCTTTCAGCCAGCCTCAGGCGGAGGCTGCAGCAGGATTTCGGCCACTTCGGCCTGGGGCTCATCGACCTCTTCATCACCTCGATCACGCCGCCGCCGGATGTCCAGCAGGCGATCGACGACCGCAGCCGCCTCAACGCCGTCGGCGATCTCGACAGCCTGCTCAAGATGAAGGCAGCCATGGCCATGGAAAAGGCCTCTCAAAGCGGCGGCGAGGCGGGAAACGGCCTCGGACTGGGGATGGGGTTCATGCTGCCGGCCATGTTCGCCCAGGGGCTGGCGGTCAAAAATGGCGGTCCGGATCCGTCCTCAAGTGCCCGGCAGACGGAAACGGTCTGCCCCGACTGCCGCAGTCCGGTTCCCATCGACGCCAAATTCTGTCCCTTCTGCGGACATCAGCAGGTCGTCTTCGACCAGTGCCGGAAATGCGGCAAGAATCTCCCCCCCAGCGCCCATTTCTGTCCCCGCTGCGGCCATCCCGCCGAGGAAAAACCGCCGGCCCGGCTGTGCGGGCGCTGCGGAGGTGAAAACTTCTCCGATTCGGTGTTCTGCAACCAGTGCGGAGAAAAGCTGGGCTGATGGATCTCCGCTTCGAACATCAATGCACCCAGTGCGGGGCCCGCCTCTCGCTGGTCGAATCGGAGCGCCTGCTCCAATGTCAATACTGCGGGGTAAAGAGCTACCTGACCTCCGCCGCCCCGTTTCATTTCGTCCTGCCCCACCAGGCACCCGCGGGAGAGGATTTGATCTACCTCCCCTACCTGCGTTTCAAGGGAAACATCTTCACCTGTCAGGGAAACCGGACCGACTTCCGTTTCGTCGACATCACTCAGCTGGCCGTCCCTTTCGATGGCCTTCCCAACTCCCTCGGCTTCCGCGCCCAGGCCATGACCCTGAAGTTTCTCGACCCCTCCGCCCCGGGAATATTTTTCAAACCGACCCTGAAACTTGCCGATATCCTGGTCAAGGTGAGCAGACTGGGTTCGAAACCGTCGGGGGAAGCGGTCCATCACCGCGCCCATATCGGAGAGAGAACCAGTCTGGTCTATCTGCCCCTCTACCGCCGGCAGGGCCGACTGTTCGATGCCGTAACCAATCGGCCGATCCTCACCCTTCCGGCAGGGCGGGAAATCATCCCGCAATGCTCCGCCCCTCCCGCTTCCTGGAGGCTGAGCATCCTGCCCACCCTCTGCCCGGTCTGCGGCTGGCATCTGGAAGGGGAAAAGGACAGCGCGGCGCTGGTCTGCCGCAACTGCGAACGGGTCTTCGAGACCTCCTCGGGACGC
>JAAZDE010000112.1 GCA_012512925.1 Desulfuromonadaceae bacterium | reverse complement strand
GGCCACGGCCCTGTAGCCCCGGTGCCGGGCCTGTTCTTCATGGGCCAGAAAGGAATCTTCACTATAGGGGAAGAGATCCCCCTGGGCCGCTGAACCCTTGGTTGATTTCATGGCTGAAATTAGAAAAGGCCCCGAATGCGGGGCCTTTTTCTTCAGGATTGCCGTTAGTAACGTTTTTCCTGGATACGGGCGGCTTTGCCCTGCAGCTTGCGCAGGTAGTACAGCTTGGCGCGGCGCACTTTGCCGATTTTCAGCACTTCGATTTTGTCGACGTTGGGGGAATGGAGGGGAAAAATCCTCTCCACGCCGATTCCGTCGGAGATCTTGCGTACCGTGAAGGTGGAGCCGATGAGGTTGTTGGAGCGTTTGATGCAGACCCCCTGGAAGATCTGGATGCGCTGTTTGTCCCCTTCCGAGATTCTTACATGGACCTTGAGGGTGTCCCCGGCCTTGAAGATGGGAAATCCGGATTTCATTTGGGCCTGGCTGATCTGTGCAACGACGTTCATTTCTGCCTCCTGACGGGACCCGGCATGGTGGGCGCGGGCTTGTTGTAAATAATTGTTATTTTCAGGTGTTAGGTTTTAAGTGTGCAATATCGAGTGGTACACCACGAACTATGGGCAACGGGCCGACCCGCTGAGCCGGTCCATGATAATGGCCGCTGCCGAGCGGACCGGCAGATGGTTGTAAGCCCCTTTGCCGCGGATCGGCTCCAGGGCCGGCCAGCCATGCTGGTACAGGCTCGGGGCCAGCCCCCAGCCGGTGCCGAACAGGAGCAGCAGGGGCTGGCGATGATTCATTTCCAGGCACTGTTCACAGGAAATCCCGCCACGGACCGAAGCGCCGGTAAGGACGGGAACAACCGTTTCTCCGCTATGTTTCTCCCAGTCGCCAATGGCGGTTTCCAGGTCGGGGAGGATCTCGATCAGTTCGAGGGCCTTTTTACGGTGCGGGTTGTAATCGGCGCCGAACCCCCGGCACCAGTGGTCCCGTATCCGTTCCGCCAGGCGCCGCTGTTCCTCGATCGGCGTCACCACGTAGAACCTGTCCCAGCCGAAGGTGACGGCGTTGCGGGCCAGGTCGTGGAGATCGAGATTGGTGACGGCGCTGGCCACCAGATCGCCGCGGCGGTCGAGAACCGGGTAGTGGAGCAGGGCCAGGGCGCGCGGCTTCATCTTCTCTGATCTTCCTCGGGTCTTTTCCGCAACGACTCCAGAAAGGCGCGATCCTCGCCGGTCAGTTCGGCGCTGTCGAGAAGGTCGGGGCGCCGCTGCAGCGTCCGCCGCAGACTTTCCCGGCGGCGCCAGCGGGCGATTTGCCCATGGTTCCCCGAAAGGAGCACCTCCGGCACCCGCATCCCCGCGAATTCCGCCGGGCGGGTGAAGTGGGGGTATTCGAGCAGCCCGTCGCCGAAGGAATCCGCGCCGGCGCTCAGTTCGTTGCCGAGGACGCCGGGGACCAGGCGGGCAATGGCGTCAACCATGACCAGGGCGGCGAACTCCCCGCCGCTGAGGACGAAGTCGCCGATGGAGAATTCATCGTCGACCCAGCTCCGGACCCGCTCGTCAATCCCTTCGTAGCGTCCGCAGAGAAAGATCAGACCTTCTTCCCTGGCCAGGGAGATGGCGTCCCGCTGGCGGAAGGTGCGTCCCTGGGGGGTCATCAGCAGCACCCTGGACCGGGGATTTTTCCGGCGGACGGTCTCCATGGCGCGGTGGATCGGTTCCGGTTTCATGACCATTCCGCCGCCGCCGCCGTAAGGAGCGTCGTCGACCACGAAATGGGGAGGATCGGCCCAGTTTCTGAGGTTGTGAATCTCGATGTGAAAGAGCTGTTTTTCCAGGGCCCGGCCAAGCACCCCCGCTTGCAGCGGGGAGTCGAAGAGGGCCGGGAAGAGGGTTATGATGTCAAAGTTCATTCTGTCGCAACGAGCCCCTCGGGAAGGTCGGCGACTATAATCCCCCGCTCCCGATCGATCTCCGTCAGGAATCGGCCGATGGCGGGAATCAGCACCTCGCCGAAACGCCCTTCCACCACCAGGATGCCGTGGGCGGCGGTGGTGAAGAAGTCCTCCACCGTGCCCAGGTCGCCCAGCCTGCCATCGACCACCGACAGACCGATCAGTTTGAAGGGATAGCGGTCATCCCGCGGATCCTCGGGAATTTCCGCCGGGTCGATGAGGATGTCGCAGCCGCAGAGCTTCTCCGCCTCATCGATCTCCTCCACATCCCTGAGCCGCAAAAAGAATCCCTTCTTTCCGGCGGCGGCCAGCATTACCTGGCGGGGATCCAGTCTGCCGTCGGCATGGCGCAGCACCAACCGCCGGCAGTTTTCCAGAAGCGGAAATCGGTCGGGGGAGGTGCGGACCTTCAGGCCACCCTTGAGGCCGTGGGGAGCGACGATCTTTCCGGCCCAAAGCAGACCCCCGGCGGATTCGGCCATCACTCCATGATCTGCAGAGAGGCCCGTTTGTTTTCCCGGGTCGCCTTGGCGTTGAGCAGGGTGCGCATGGCCTTGGCGGTTCGTCCCTGCTTGCCGATGATCCTGCCCATGTCCTCCTGAGCGGCCGCCAGCTTGTAGAGGATGGAGCCGTCTTCCTTCTCCTCCTCGGAGAGGGTCACATCCCCTGGCTTTTCCACGAGAGATTTAGCAATGAATTCAATTAGTTCTTTCATTTTGCCGATCCTTTGCGGGGGGGAGAAGAGGCGAGCCTACCCAGTTTTTCGGCCGGGGATCAGGCTTGACTCGGCTGCTTGAATTTTGCCCAGAGGCCCGCTTTCCGCAACAGTTGACGCACCGTTTCCGTCGGCTGGGCGCCTTTGGCGAGCCACTGGTGAATCGGTTCTTCCTTAAGCACCACCTGAGGCGGATCGCTCTTGGGATCGTACTGGCCGACGTTCTCCAGAAAACGGCCGTCACGGGGATAGCGTTCATCCGAAACGACGACCTGATAAAAAGGCTTTTTCTTGGCGCCCCCGCGGGCCAGCCTGATTTTTACTGCCATGGACTTTTCCTCCTGGATGTTGGTGAAAAAAATTACCTTAACCCGCCGCCCATCCCCCTCATCAGGCTTTTCAGCCCCTTGGGGCCGATGCCTTGGAGCTTTTTCATCATCTTCTGGGCTTCGGTAAAGCGTTTCATCAGTTGATTGATGTCCTGCACCGTGGTGCCGCTCCCCCTGGCGAT
>JAAZDE010000111.1 GCA_012512925.1 Desulfuromonadaceae bacterium | reverse complement strand
TTTTGAATAAGGTACCTTTTTGCCAAAGGAGGACGACATGAAAGCGATGGGGACTTTTTGGGCAACGGTCATGGTTGTCGGCCTGATGGTGTCAAGCGCAGCCGCCCAGCAGGGGATGATGTGGCATGGAAGCGGCGGCTGGGGACCGATGGGCGAGTATTGCCGAATGTTCTCTCCGCACGATCTGGAGACCATGAAAGGGGAGATTGTTACTATTGAAAAGGGAATACCACGGATGGGCATGGGCCACGGGGTGCGGATGGTTCTGAAAACCGACAAAGGGGAAATCCCCGTTCACCTCGGGCCGTCCTGGTACATTGAAAACCAGGATGTGAAACTGGAAGCCGGTGATCAGGTTGAAGTCACCGGCGCGAGAGTCAAAGTCCAGGCCAAGGGCGAAATGCACCACGGCCAGGGGATGATGGGGGTACGGCCGTGGATGATGGATGACCAGGAATTCCTGATGGCTTCGGAAGTCAAAAAGGGGGATCAGGTTCTGGTTCTGCGCGACAAGGACGGCATGCCTCGCTGGGGCGGTTGGCGGAGCCGGGGAAAGTGAAATAGCGCTGTCCGAATATCGTTGATGGATTCATAACCGGAAAAGGCCTCCCCGTCGCTGGGAGGCCTTTTTTTTGCGGAGATGACTGGCTCTTTCGGCAACTTGAAAATTTCGTTCCGGCGGAGTGGCTGAGGGGAAAGTACGAAAGGGGTCTGCGGCTTTTTCCAGGGGGACCGCCTCAAATCTTCGGATGAGATCATTTGTTCAGGAATTTCTCCGCCTGGCGCAGAAAACTCTCCTCATCCTCGAAAACGAGGCCCCGCATACCCCGGCTTATGGCCCTTTCCACATGTTCGCGAGTATCGTCGGTGAAGAGCGCTTCCGCGGGGGTGATGGCGAGTTCCCGCGCCACATCGTCGAAGACGGAAGCGTCCCACTTGGATTTTCCCAGCCGGTAGCTGTTGAAGACGCGGTGGAATTCTCTGGAAAATCCGTCCCGCTGATCGAGGCGTTCCAGCCAGTCGGTCTGGTCGCTGACGATGGCGGTAATCAACCCGCCGGCACGCAGCCGGCGGACGAAATCCATCATCCGCGGGCGCAGGACGAAGGAGGAAAGGATGACCGCCGACAGCTCTTCATCGCTGCCCCGCAGCCCCGTTTGTTGGCGCATCTGCCGCCAGAAATCCCCTTCGCTTCCCCGGCCAATGACGTAGCCTGATTGATGCACGATCCGCCGACCGCCTTCACTGACCATTTCCGGATTCAGCCTTTGACGCCGGCCGAGTTCGAGAAGCCCGTTGCGAAAGCCCTCCTCGGCCAGCACGCCGCCGAAGTCGAACAAGACAGCCTTTATTTTTCCCATTGAATTCTCCATAGGTTCAGATGTGTTTTCAATGTTTTAGATGATATCTTCGGGGCGAAGGGTAACCGACCCGAATTCCCTCGGCCTCCCTTAAACATAGCAGAACAGAATGAAAACTCGCCATGAAAAGGCCGAAACTTCCGGAGTAATGGAAATATCCGCCCGGCGCCGCAACAGGTGGCAGTTCACACCCCCTCTGCGTTGACAACTTATTAATAACAGTGTAATTTGTGGCCGTTGTATTTTCATTGACCGGAGGAAAAGGTGAATTTTCCGGATGATAATTTCAAAAGAAAAAAAGACCGCTTGGCGTCTACCTGATGCCGGCGGTTTTTTGTTGGGGATAAGCGGATTAATGAAATCTCTGGAGACTTACATCCACCAGTTTGCCCATTTGAAAAGAGCCACGGGGACGCGAGGCCTTTGGAGCGAGGCCACCCGAAAACGCGCACCACACAAACCGATCCTTCTGCTGGCGGCGCTCGATATGATGGCGCGGGGGGTCGTTACATCACCCTTCATTGATATTTCCACCGATTTTGTTGAATTGAATGAACTCTTCAATCTTTATTGGCGGCGGGTTATCCCTATCGGTCAAACCAGCAGCATAGCTTTCCCTTTCTCCCGCCTCCACAACGAGCCTTTCTGGGAATTGGTTCCTCAACCCGGCACGAAAATCACCCCGGCCATCGTCAAACAACATCTCTTCGGCAAGCCAGTTGCGCAATACGGTCCTGGGTGCACGTATAGATGAAGATATGTTTGATCTCATGCAGGAACCTTCGAGCCGCAGCACGTTACGGGAGACTCTCTTGCAGTCCTGTTTTTCCGAAGAGGGGCGACAGACTCTGGAAGAGCAGGCCATGGTCAATGCCGAAGCCTACAATTACAGTCTTGCACTGGAGAAAAAGGCCCATCTGCCGATGGTCCAGAAAATCCTGGATCTTGAGGCCTTCAGACCTGCTGCGCGCGATCAGGGTTTTCGCCATGCCGTCACCAAAACCTACGATCACCGATGCGCGTTGTGCGGTGTGCGGATTATCACCCCGGATGGGCATACGGTGGTCGATGCCGCCCACATCATTCCTTGGAGCCGAAGCCGGAATGACGATATCCGCAACGGAATGGCCCTCTGCAAGCTCTGCCACTGGGCATTCGACGAAGGGATGATGGGGGTTTCTGACGAATATAATGTTATTACTTCCCGCCACATTGCGACCAATCCCAATGTCCCCGGTTTTCTCCTGACCCTCTCGGGGCGGGGAATCATCCCGCCGGCCGACCCCGATCTGGAACCCGCCCGTGAGTTTCTGGGTGAGCATCGTCGTGCGTGGCGGCTATAAGTTGGTTTATAGGATATTATAAAAGTTAAGGGTTTTTGGTTTTTATACAATTTTTCAGACCCTCAAAAGGGAGCTTGCCATGCAAGATATCCGCTGGAAGCAGCGTTTTGACAACTATATCAAAGCCTTGGGAACCCTCCACCGGGCCGCCGCTCTGGCCAAAAGCCGTGATCTGTCAGAGTTGGAACAGCAGGGATTGATCCAGGGTTTTGAATTCACCCATGAGCTTGCATGGAATGTGTTCAAGGATTATCTGGAGGAGCAGGGGTTTGTCGGCATCGTCGGCTCCAAAAACGCCACCCGCGAGGCCTTTAAAAACGGTCTGATCGGAGACGGAGAGGCGTGGATGGAGATGATCAGGGCGCGCAATCTGACTTTCCACACCTACAACACCAATATTGCAGCGGAAATTGTCAATCAGATTCTGGGCCGATTTTATCCCGCCTTTACCGAAATGGCGCAGCGTTTCGCCCGCCTGCGCGACCAGGTGGAGCAGCAATTATGAGCCACGGTCTTCCTGACGCCGCAGTGTTGGGGATCCGTGCCGTCCTGGCCCGCTTTCCCGCCGTGGAAAAGGCAGTGCTTTACGGTTCCCGCGCCAAGGGCAATTTCCAGCCTGGTTCGGATATCGATCTCGCTCTGATGGGGGACGGCCTCACTGTTGCGGAACTCGGGCTGATCGCTGACGAACTGGATGAATTGCTTCTGCCCTACATGATCGACCTGACTCTTTTTCATCTCATCGACAACCCGGAGTTGCTGGGGCACATTGAGCGGGTCGGACAGGTGTTTTATGAAAAGCGGGAAGAAAATTGACGAGACAGCTTTTTACTGATCTGGTTTTTTCCAATCCATGAAAATCACCGAGATCCGCGCCAAAACCATTCTCTCTTCATCTCAGGTTTATGACTACGTCATCAACCCCTATGTCGGCTGCCAGCACGCCTGTTCCTACTGCTACGCCCGGTTTATGAAACGGTTCACCGGCCATCGGGAACCGTGGGGGGAGTTCGTCGATGTCAAGATCAACGCCCCCGAGCTGCTGCGCAAGGAGATCACCAGAAAGAAAAAAGGGGAAGTCTGGATCAGCGGCGTCTGCGACCCGTATCAGCCTCTGGAAGCCAAATACCAGTTGACCAGGGAATGCCTCGAAATCCTGGCCGAAAACCACTGGCCGGTGGTCATTCAGACCCGCTCCCCGCTGGTTCTGCGGGATATCGATCTGTTCAAAAAAGCGGAAAATTGGCAGGTCGGCCTTTCGATCACCACGGCCGACGACGACATCCGCAAGGTCTTCGAGCCGTTGGCGCCGCCCATCGGCGCCCGCCTGAAAGCAGTCGAGGAACTGCATCGAAACGGCATCACCACCTACGTGATGATCGCGCCGCTGCTTCCCGAGGGGGAGAAACTGGTCGGAATCCTGGAAGGGAAGGTGGATTATCTCATCCTCGACCGGATGAATTATCACTATGCCGACTGGGTTTATACCGAATACGGCTGGCAGGAAAAGAATACCGACAGCTATTTTTCAGCCATGCGCCGCCTGATTGAGGAGGAATGCCGGAAGCGGGGGATCGATTGCCGCTCGGCTTACTGAGGGGTGGCGGCCCCCAAAAAAGGTTGCCGGAATCGACGGGAAGTTACGCCAACCCTTTCATCTTGCCGGGGCAGAATTTCAAGGTATACAGGCTGGCGCAAATTGAATGAGCCTGGGAGGCTTCCTATGAAGGACGATAATCCGGATATGCTGCTGCTGGCCGGCGACCTCGCCCAATTCGATACGACGGATGAGGATCTTCTTTTGGGGTTGCTGCCGGAAAACCAGGCCGAAGCCATCGGGAAATATCGCCGCTTGGAAGACCGCCGCCGGCGCATGCTGGCGAGGCTCCTGCTGGCGTTTGGTCTGCAACTTGTTGAGGCGTGGAGTCCTCGGCGGACCCTGTCGGCCCTTTACGTTGAGCCGGAAGGACGCCCCCGCCTCCGGGATTGCCGGCGGGAGATCAGTTTCAGCCATTCCGGAAGGTGGGCAGTCTGCGCCATCGGCAATGGCAGCTCGGTCGGGCAGGTAGGGGTGGATGTGGAGGAGATCAAATCATTGGCCTTGGACGAGGTGGCTCTGGTCTTTTCCGAAGAGGAAATGGCGGCCATCCGGGCCTCGGCGGACCCATCGGTTGAACTCATCCGGCGGTGGACGATCAAGGAGGCGGTTCTCAAAGCACAGGGCAAGGGTTTCCTGGGAGATCCCCGCCCGGTGAAAACCGGTTCTTTCTCTGGCTGTGGGGAAGGCCCCGGCTATTTCTGGAAGCATATCCCCCTGGATAAAAACTACTGGCTTACCGTTGCCGCCGAATTCAGTTGGAAAAGCCTGCGGCAGGTGGCTCCGTCCAAAAAGGAATTGCTGGCCATTTTCGACAAATAAAAAGCTGCCAAGTCCCTTTCCGGAGGAGTGTTTTTTCATGGGGTCCGGTCGGTTTCGTTTTGCCTTTCCTTTTGCCTGGCCCGGTTCCCGGTCCCGATAATTTATTCGTTTTCCCTGGTAACCGGCCTGAGCCCAAACCTGGCCATTGGCCAGGAATTGATCCCATCTGGCGGCAAAAAGTTTTTCACAGCCGCGCCAAACCCCACTTCTGTTTGAGGTCTTCTTCGGGTTTTTCCCACAGCCGGCGGTGAAGTTCCGTCAGTATCTCGACGTCGTAGAGAAGGCGTCTTTTGTCCCCCGCCGAGAGCTGATCCGGGCCGTCGTCCAGGGCTTTTTGCATCAGATTGAGGCGCCGTTGGCGGATTTCGGATGAGGGTGGGTGAGGGCGCCGCATCAGCAGGGAAATGTGAAGGGCGTGGACGGCAGGGTCCAGAACCGCCTTGGCGAACCCCATTCCCCTGGGCAGGCCGAGGGGGGAGGAAAGTTGGGCGAAGTGCTTTTCACTGCTGGCCAGTTCCTGAAGTTCCCGGGGAGGAGCGATCTCTTCAGGGGTGAGGAAGAGTCCCATCTTTCGGAAAAACCGCCCCAGGCTGGCACGGCTGGTCCATACCGATATCGGAACGGAAAAAAGAAGTGAGCCGATAATCGGGGATATCCACAGGAGAAAGGCGGGGTTCAGCAGGTAGAGGGAGCCGCCCCAGAGAATGGCGAAAAGGGTTCCGGCGCCATGGAAGCGGAGCGCTTCCCACCAGGAGGTGCCCAGATCGTCCCGCTGCTGGCTGCCCCAGCCGGATTGCCGGCCCAGGAGGATGAAGAAGACGAACTTGGTGTGAAAGAGCATGCGGATGGGAGCCAGCAGGGTGGAAATTACCACCTCGAACAGAATGCTGCCGGAAAGGGCGAAAAATCCCCCGAATTCCTTGAGCTTTCCTTTGACAAGGATGAGAAAGGCGCTGAACAGTTTGGGCAGGAAAAGAAGTACGGCGGTGGCTCCCAGCAGGACCAGCGGCCAGTAGGGGTCCCAAACCGGCCAGTTGGGAAAGAGGGAACGGGTCGCCGGGAAGTAGACCGGTTCCGTAATGGCGATGAGGATCGCTTCGATCGTGGAGAGGAGAAGAAGGAGGAACCAGAGAAACGCCGATATATAGCTCATGGCGCCGTTGAGGAAAAGAACCCGGTGAGTCGGGAACAGGCCCCGGGTGAAAACCAATCGCAGATGCTGCAGGTTGCCGGTGCACCAGCGGCGGTCCCGCTTCAGTTCGGCCAGAAGGGTGGGCGGGGTCTCTTCGTAACTGCCGGACAGGTCGTAACCCAGCCATACCCCCCATCCGGCGCGGCGCATCAGTGCCGATTCGACGAAGTCGTGACTGAGGATATCTCCCCCCAACGGGGGTTTGCCGGGCAACCGGGGAAGGCCGCAATGGTGCATGAAGGGCTTGACCCGGATAATGGCGTTGTGCCCCCAGAATTGGGCGTCCCCCAACTGCATGCTGTGCAGACCGGCGGCGAACATCGGTCCGTAGGCGCGGCTGCAGAACTGTTGCACCCTGGCCAGCAGGGTTTCCCGGCCGGCCACCGCCGGGGCGCTCTGGAGGATGCCGACCCGGCGCTGGCGTTCCATGACGGTGACCATGTGCACGAGGGTTTCCCCGGACATGACACTGTCCGCATCCATGACCACCATATAGGTGTAATGACGGCCGTAACGGCGGCAGAAATCGGCGACGTTGCCGCTCTTGCGTTTTAGATTGATACGGCGGTTGCGGTAAAAAATAGCGATGGCGGGGGCGAGTTCCCGAGACAGATTGCGCCAGGCGATTTCCTCCTCCACCCAGGCATCGGGATCGGCCGTGTCGCTAAGGATAAAGAGGTCGAAGGCCCTGTTTTGGCCCGTTCGTTCCAGGGACCGGGCAGTGGCGGCGATCCCGGCGCAGACGCGGCTCATCTCCTCATTGCAGACCGGGAACAGGATGGCGGTTCGAACATTGGCGCGGATGGTCGGCGATTTTTTGTCGCTGGAGGAGCGGGTCAGGATCATCCGGTCGAAACGCCGGAAAAGAGTGATAAAGCCGAGCATGGCGGTCCAGAAGCCGACCGAGATCCAGGCGAAGAGCAGGGCGAAAACGATGACCAGGGCCATCTCCAGAAAGGAATTCCCCTTGTGGGGGAGAAGGGTGGCGAAAACCGGTCCGGCCAGAAGCGCGGGGACGATGACCAGAATGGCCAGAACAATACGCCGGTAAGAGGCGATCCGGCACCAGGGTTCATTGAAATATTCTCGTCCGATCCTGGGCTGGGGGAGTTCGGCCAGGTGGTCGGGCCGGCTTTCGGGCAAACCCAGGCGTTTCTTGATGCGCTGGAGAAGACGGGTCGTGGCCGTCCACCAGGGTCTTCGGTCCATCTCCTCGGGCATCATGTGTCCGCGGCACAGGGGCGGCCCGGCGGCGGGAGGATGTGCCGGTTTTGATTTCTCCCCGAGGTGAAGGCGAAGCCGACGCATGGCTTCCGCTTCCGCCGTGGTTTCGAAAGGCGGGGGATTTTCCTGGAGGTCGCGGAGAACCGTAGCGGCTGTCTCCAGACGGGCGGATTCGGGCAACGGCAGGCTGCGCAGGTAGAGCAGCAGGCGGCGTCCGGTCCGCTCCAGATCTTTCTCCGGGATGGCTGTCGAAAGGTGATTCTCGGGGGGCATCGGTTTCATTCAGGATTCAGGGTTTGAAAGTGTAGCTCCAGGTTTCACTGATGACATCCGGCCCGTATTTGAGGAAGGCCCGCAATTCCAGGGGGGGGCGCTTGTCGGGCAGGATTTGGCCGATTTTGGTGGTTTCGGCGAGTTTGATGTGGAAAACAAGCCGCCACGCCCCGGTGACCTGATTGCGAAAGGCCTGCTGCTCGAGGACCTCGCCCCCTTCGCCGGCCCAGACAATGGGGACCAGTTGGGCCTCGGCCGGCAGTTCTCTCAAAGGTTCCCCGTCGAAATCGAGGACGAAAATCCTGCCGTCCTTGCCGGGGGCTCTGCCCACCCTGGTGGACACCACCCGTCCGGCGGGGGGATGAACCTTTTCCGGATCGAGCCAGCGCAGCAGGTAGTCGGCGCGATAGGGGACACCGGGAGTGGGGGTTTCGGCGGGCACCCAATAGGTTACGATATTGTCGTGGATTTCATCCTGCGTGGGGATCAGAACCAGTTCAAGGCGTCCGGGACCCCAGTCTCCCCGAGGTTCGACCCACACGCCGGGGCGGGTTTCGTAACGGGCTTCGAGGTCCTGGTAGTTGCCGAAGTCCCGATCCCGCTGCAACAGACCGAATCCTTTTATGTTGGTGGCATCGAAACTGTTCAACTGGAGGCCTGACGGGTTCTGGAGGGGGCGCCACAGCCATTCGCCGTTCCCGAAGAGCACTTGCAGGCCGTCGGAATCGTGGACCTCGGGACGAAAATCGTCGAATTTCCGGGGGCTGCTGTTCTCACCAAAGAAAAACATGCTGGTCAAGGGGGCCAGGCCGAGTTTTGCTACCGGGGCGCGTAAAAATAGAGTGCTTTGAACCTCCATGGTGGTTTCCCCGCCCGGGGTTATCCGGAAAGAGTAAGCGCCGGTGAGGCGTTGACTGTCCAACAGGGCATAGACGTCGAGGTGTTTCTGGCCGACGGCGGGAGCTTCGATCCAGAATTCGCGGAACCAGGGAAACTCCTCCCCCTCCGGTCTGGCGGTGTCGACGGCCAAACCCCGGGCGGAAAGCCCGTATTGATGGTTTTTGCCGACGGCGCGCAGATAACTTGCCCCCAGAAAGACGGCGATTTCATCATAATATTCGGCCGATTTGATGGGGCCGTGAATGCGGAAACCGGCAAAACCAACCTCCTGGGGAAGTTGGGGGGCGAAGATGTTCTTCCCGTAATCGAACATCTCCTTGGTGCCGGGCAAAGGCGCCACCTTGTCTCCATCAATAATATTGATGCGCACCGTCCGGTCGAAATAGAAACCGGGATGGAAGAACTGGATTTCGAAGGGGCGGCCGGTTCCTTTCCACAGCGCTTTTTCCGGACGGAAACGGATATCCCGCCAGGCGTCGAAATCGATATCGAGAAGGAAATCTGCCGGTTTCTGGGCCGCTTGGTAGGGTGTCGCCGCCAGGTCCCTGGCGATATCGACAAGTTGGTCAAAAGTAAAAGCAGGAAGCTTCTTTTGGACCTCTTTTGGGGCTGCGGCGATGGCTTTTTTGGCCGGTTTTTTTACGTTTTTAATCGAATTGGCCGACACTAACGTCGGCAGGATCAGGGAAAGGGTCACCAGCATGAAAACAATCAAGCCACGGCTTGGCACAAGAGGCGACCCGAATCGGTTGGACTGACAAGGGGATACCATGGGGCTCAGTGTTTCTCCTGCAAAAGAGGTGGATAGAACTTCTCCAAAAGCAAATGTTTAACGAGATTCAGAATCAAACGGAAAGATGGGGCGAACCCGGTCCGCCCCATCCAACGATTTGTCCGGATCAGCAAGTGATCGGTTTCCGGAACATTATACAATGAAAATGGCTGATAGTAACCCTGTTAGAGAAAACGTTATTTCCTGACGCGATGATATTCCTGAAGACTGTGAATTTCCTCTTTCCCCTGACGACGGGCGGCAATTCCCTTGGCCGCGGCGATGGCGGCTGCGGTGGTGGTGATATAGGGTACCTTGTACTTGATGGCCGCCTTGCGGATGTAGGAATCATCGTAGGCGCCGATCTTGCCGACAGGGGTGTTGACCACCAGCTGGATCTCGCCGTTTTTGATGGCGTCGCTGATATTGGGACGCCCTTCATGCATTTTGAGAATGGTTTCGGCCTGTATCCCGTGCTCGGTCAGCATGGCCTGGGTTCCTGAGGTGGCGCGGATTGAAAAACCGAGGTCGGCAAAGCGGCGTGCCGCCTCCAGAGCGCCAGCCCGATCGTGATCGGCCACGGTAATGAGTACCGTGCCGGACAGCGGGAGGGGGGAATTGGCGGCTTCCTGAGCTTTGAAGTAAGCCAGGCCGTAATTGCCGGCCATGCCGAGTACCTCCCCGGTGGAACGCATCTCCGGGCCGAGCACCGGATCGACTTCCGGGAACATGTAGAAGGGGAAAACCGCCTCCTTGACGCCGAAATGGGCGAAGGGGCGGCGGACCAGGCCGAGATCCTTGATTTTGGCGCCAAGCATGACCTGGGTGGCAATGCGCGCCATGGGGATGTTGCACACCTTGCTGACCAGGGGGACGGTGCGGCTGGCCCTGGGGTTGGCCTCGAGGATGTAGACGATGTCGTTGGCGATGGCGTACTGGATGTTGATCAAACCGATGACCCCCATCTCAACGGCGATTTTGCGGGTGTATTCCTCGATGGTGTCGATATGGCGGTGGGGGATGGTGACCGGGGGCAGAACACAGGCGGAATCCCCTGAATGAACACCGGCCAACTCGATGTGCTCCATGATGGCGGGAACGAAAGCATCGCTGCCGTCGGCGATGGCGTCGGCTTCGACCTCGATGGCGTTTTCCAGGAAGCGGTCGATAAGGATGGGGCGCTCCGGGGAAATTTCCACGGCCTTGGCCAGATATTCACGCAGCATCGCCTCATCGTGAACCACTTCCATGGCCCGCCCCCCGAGGACATAGGAAGGGCGGACGATGAGCGGGTAGCCGATGCGGCTGGCGATTTCCAGGGCCTTATCCTCGTTTCCGGCCATTCCCGACTCAGGTTGAGGAATGCCGAGCTTCTTCATGATGCCGCTGAACCGTTCCCGGTCTTCGGCCAGGTCGATGGTCTCGGGGCTGGTGCCGAGAATTTTGACGCCGGCTTCCTCCAACTGGCGGGCGATGTTGAGCGGCGTCTGGCCGCCGAACTGGACCACCACCCCTTCCGGTTTTTCCTTTTCATAGATGGACAGGACGTCCTCTACGGTGAGCGGCTCGAAATAGAGCTTGTCGGAGGTGTCGTAGTCGGTGGAAACCGTTTCCGGGTTGCAGTTGACCATGATCGATTCGAAACCGGCGGCGCGCAGGGCGAAAGCGGTGTGGACGCAGCAGTAATCGAACTCGATCCCCTGGCCGATGCGGTTAGGTCCGCCCCCCAGCACCATGATTTTGCGCCGTTCCGAAACAGCCACGCTGTCGGCGGCGTTGTAGGTGGAATAGTAGTAGGCGGCATTTTCGACGCCGCTGACCGGAACCGGCTCCCAGCCTTCCGTCACCCCGAGAGACTGGCGCCGCTGGCGCACGGCGGCCTCAGGAACGGAGAGTAACCGGGCGAGGTAACGGTCGGCGAAACCGTCTTTCTTGGCTTGGATGAGCAGGTCGTCGGAAGGCAGGCGCCCCTTGAATTCAAGGATTTTTTCCTCCAGTTCCACCAACTCCTTCATCTGCTGCAGGAACCACTTTTTGATATGGGTGCGTTCGTGGAGAAGGTCGATCTCCGCCCCTTTGCGCAGCGCTTCATAGAGGATGAACTGGCGCTCGCTGGTCGGTTCGACCAGCATCTCCAGAAGTTCAGGCAGCGATTTTTTGTGGAAATTTTTGGCAAAACCGAGACCGTAACGACCGATTTCCAGAGAACGGATGGCCTTCTGAAGGGCTTCCTTGTAATTTTTGCCGATGCTCATTACTTCGCCCACGGCCTTCATCTGGGTCCCCAGGACATCCTTCACCCCTTTGAATTTTTCGAAGGCCCAGCGGGCGAATTTGACCACCACGTAGTCGCCCGAAGGGGTGTACTTGTCGAGAGTTCCTTCCCGCCAGTAGGGGATTTCGTCGAGCGTGAGGCCGGCGGCCAGCATGGAGGAGACCAGGGCGATGGGGAATCCCGTGGCTTTGGAGGCCAGCGCGGAAGAACGGGAGGTGCGCGGGTTGATCTCGATGACTGCCACCCGGCCACTTTCCGGGTCGTGGGCGAACTGGACATTGGTGCCGCCGATCACCTCGATGGCGTCGACGATGCGGTAGGCGTAGTCCTGGAGGCGTGCCTGCAGTTCCGGGCTGATGGTCAGCATCGGCGCCGTGCAGTAGGAGTCTCCGGTATGGATGCCCATGGCGTCGACGTTTTCGATGTAGCAGACAGTGATCTTCTGGTTTTTGGCGTCGCGGACCACCTCGAGTTCAAGCTCTTCCCAGCCCAGAATCGATTCCTCGATGAGCACCTGGCCGACCGGGCTGGCAGCCAATCCGCGACTGACGATGGTTTCGAATTCCTCCAGGTTGTAAGCGAAACCGCCCCCCGTTCCCCCCATGGTGTAGGCGGGACGGATGACAACCGGCAGGGAAATCCGGCCGAGAATTTCCAGCGCCTGTTCCAGACTGGTGGCGATCTCGCTGCGCGGGGTCTCGATGCCGAGTTGGGCCATGGTTTCCTTGAAGGTTTCCCGGTCCTCGCCCCGTTTGATAGCCGCCAGATTGACCCCGATCACCTGGACCCCGTACTGGTCGAGAACCCCCCGGCGGGCCAGTTCACAAGAAAGGTTGAGGCCGGTCTGGCCGCCGAGGTTGGGAAGCAGGGCGTCGGGGCGCTCTTTGCTGATGATCTCGGTCAGGGTTTCGGGGTTGAGGGGCTCGATATAGGTACTGTCGGCCATCCCGGGGTCGGTCATGATGGTGGCCGGATTGGAATTGACCAGAACGATCTGATAGCCGAGATTGCGCAGCGCCTTACAGGCCTGGGTTCCGGAGTAATCGAATTCGCAGGCCTGGCCGATAATGATCGGCCCGGATCCGATGATCAGGACCTTTTTAATATCGTCGCGTCGGGGCATGTTGTTTGTCTCCTGCCGCCACCAAATTCAGGGTGCGGCTTGAAAAGGGGTGAAAAATCGCAAAACAGTAGCTCATTTTAGGGATTTTTGGCAAGGCCATTGATTGTTTTTCCCGATTGGCGCCGACAGAGAAGAAGGGATTCAGGGGATGTTGAGGGAAAAGGGGTTGCTCTGCCGGCCGTTGGGGTTAATGATCTGAAGATTCACCGGTTTCGGCGTTCTGCTGTAAGGATAGCGGACATAAATCATGTTTTCGCAATCGATGTAGCGCAGCTGTCCCGTCTGGGCGGGAAGGGCGGCACTGCGGGCAATCGGTGTTCCATCCACCAGAAGGGTGGATTGGGGAAGAAAATTCCTTCCCTGGATGATCACTTCATAGGAATTGACCCGATCCTCCCCCTGGTAGGCCGAGAAAATCTCCGGCCGGTCGTTGACCAGAAACGCCCTCGGCAGGGACCGTCGTTCCCCGGGGGTGATCACCTGGAGGTCATGGCTGCCCCCTCTCAGTTGGGGGAGAAGAAGAATCATGCGGCTGGGGCTTTCCCAGCGGGAGGGGGCCGGGCTTCCGTCCAGGAGCAGGGCGGAACCGGCACTGAAGTTTTCGCCTTCCACTTCTATCTGAGAGTTTTCCGGTCTTTGACATTCATCCACGGAAGTGAGGTTGAGGCTGAGGATCACGGGAAGTTTTTCCGTCACCTTGAGGGTGAAGACCTGCCCCGACGATACACCGTTGGGAAGGAGGGACAGGAGGTATTCCCCTTCCGGCACCGGGGGAATTATGAAGGTAAGTTCCCGCTCGCGGACCATGGAAGGAATGACCGTCTCCGACCCGATACGGACCGTGACCCCGGGCGGAAACGGGCCGCCGGTCAGGCGGACCACATTTCCCGGCTGGACCGACGTCGGCGATACGGAAAGGATTTCCAGCGCAAAGACGGGAGCGGCCCACGACAGCCAGGCGGCAAACGAGACAACGATTAGATATCTCATGGCCAATATCCAATTCTCTGGAAAAAGAGGTTTTTTTGAAACAGCGCGTCGGGCGAAGGTCAGGTCTCCAAAATAAGGAACAACCACAAGCCGAAAAGCAAAAAAATCAGATTGGCGGACCAGGCGGCCATCAGGGGAGGAAGGAGAGCCGAATAGCCGAAAGCGGTCAGGGTCGCCTGAAGAAAAAAGTAAATCATACCGATGCCGATGCCGATGGCCATTCCCATGGCGACGCCGGCCTTTCGGCTTCCTCGCAGGGCGAAGGGGACACCGAGAAAGGCCATGATGAAGGAGGAAAAAGGGGCGGCCAGCCGACTGTACATGTCGACCCTGTAGCTGGCGGCGTCGAAACCTTCCTCTTCAAGTTTACCCGCGTAATGGCGCAGCTGCTGAAAATTAAGTTCCTCTCTTTTGGCGTCCGCGGTGCGGAATTCCTCCGGCGGCTTGCTGAAACTCAAAGGTTTTTGGGGGATGGTGGAAAAACCGGAGACAATGCCGCTGGCGGGATCGAAACGCCGGATAATAGCGGATTCGGCGATCCATGCGCCGCCATCATAGGTGGCTCGCGCCGCTTCCTCGCTCATGGTGATCTGAAAGTCGTCATCTAGAGTATAGATGATGACTCCCTGCAGTACCATCCTCTGGGGTTCCATGGCCCGGATGTGGACGATCCGGTTTCCTTCCCGCAGCCAGGTTCCTCCTTCTTTGAGAATGGTGATGGGCCTTTGTCTGACCTGATGATAGAAGATGTGATTCATCTTTTCGGTGGTGGCGGGAAGGAGGTATTCGTTGATGGAAAAATTGCCGATGACAATCACCATGGCCAGGGAAAACAGGGGACGCAGGATCTGCCCCAGACCGATCCCCCCCGAGTACATCGCCGTCAGCTCGCCGTTCCGGGAGAGCCCGGCCACGGTTAAAAAGGTGGCCAGAAGAACCGCCAGGGGGGTGATCTGAGAGATGACCGTCGGCAGTTTGTTGAGGAAAAACGAGAAATAAAGATGCCATGCGGCGTGATGTTCAATGAAATCGTCAACCTTTTCGATGAAATCGACCAATAAATAGATTCCGGAAAAGGTTGCCAGCGCCAGGGTGAAAAAACGCCCGAACAAAAGGATGATATAGCGGTCGAGTATCCTCATGAGGAGTTCTTCGTTCCGTTAGACGGGCGGCGGAAAAATTCGACGATGGATTGGGGTGAAAAGCTCTTTTCTCTGGCGGCGCGGTTGAAAAGGCTTGTGCCGACGGCAAGGAAAATAAGATTGGGGATCCACATGAGAAAAAGCGGAATCGCCTCTTTTTCAAGACAGAGGGTTTCAAAGAAGGAAGACAGCAGGTAATAAAAAAGAAAGATCACCAGAGAAAAGGCGAAACCCCCCATCCTTCCCGAACGGGGCGAATGAATGCCGAGGGGAACACCGAGAAGAACGAAGAGCAGCGGGGCGAAGGGCGTGGCCAACCGTTTATGAACCTCGATCTTCATCTTGCGGTTGAGTTTGGGTTTGGCCAGGATCTCGCCCAGGGTCATTTCCTTGGGCGCCAGGCGCCGCTCCTGGTTGCCATTCTTTTCTGCGAAATCGAGGGTAAGTTGGTATTCGGAGAAATTCAGCAGGCGGTATTCGGAATCCTTCTTTTGGACGGCTCGATTGTGGAGGGTGCCGTCCTGGAGAAAAATGGTGAAGGCCAGGGATGTGGGAGAGGAAAAAAGACGGCCGGTCCTGGCGGAGATAACCGAGTGTTCCGCCGGATCGCGATTGTCGGAAAGAAAGACCCCTTTCATCTGGCCGCCGCTGTCCACCTCTTGGGCAAAGAGGACCACGTCTTTGAAGTCGTGAAAAAAGACCATCGGCTCAAGTCCTTTGCCAAGGCGGTTCTGGAGAATCCGGAAGACTTGTTCCTTGAAATTTCTTTTGCCCGCTGGCTTGGCGGTGAAGGCGATAGCGGTCAGCGCCAGCGAGGTCGCCAGAGCGATAGCCACCACCGGCAGGGTCATCTGGCGAAGGCTGAGGCCGGCCGACTTCATGGCAATGATTTCATGGTCGGCGGAGAGGCGGGAAAAACCGACCAGTATCCCGATCAGAAAGGCCATGCCGAGGGCGATATCGAAAAACGAGGGCAGAAGGTAATAGAAGAGAAGGGAGATCTCTCCCAAAGGGATCCCTTTGTTGATGACCAGGTCGGTCAGTTTCAGCAGGTTCCCCATCAGCAGGACAAAGGTGAGAATGACCAGGGCGATCCCCATGGGGGCCACTATTTCGCGAAAAATGTATTTTTGAATTCGCCTGGCTGACATGATGGCGCATTCTATTACATATTTCGAGGCCATGTAAACGGCGATGGGGATCGCAGCGGTCTGCAGCCGGAAACTTCCGGCCGAACCAAGACCGGTTTCACCTGGGAAGACGACCGGTTATTCGCCCGGTAGGGTCAATCCGCTTTCCGGCGGTGGTTTTACGAAAATGGACGGCGCAGAAGAAGGTCCCGTGACGACCGGATTGACCCCCAAAGCCATTTCCGTAAGAAAATTGAAAACAGGGGCCGGCAAGGTGGCTGAAGGTATGCGGAAAGGATTTTTTAGTTCCGGTTAAGCTTCTTAACTATATAAAATGTTTGGAAAAAAAATTTACGGCTATTGACAGCGAAAATATCCCTGTATATGCTAATCGAAGTTGACGGCGTCTTGAATCATCTGTTTTTCAAGGGAATCCGGCGAATTTCTTGCTTTCCCGTTGTGCAGGCCAATTGGGGGGTGTCATCAGGGAGTTGCATTCTTATCTGTGATTTTCAGGAGGGTCCATGAACAAGTCGGAACTGGTTGAAGCTTTGTGCCTCGCCAAAGGGTTGACTTACAAGAAGTCGGAAGGAATCGTCAATCTGATTTTTGACTCCATGGCGGAAACCTTGATCCGGGGCGAAAGGATAGAAATCCGCGGCTTCGGAAGTTTTGTCGTTAAGGACTACAAGGCTTATACCGGACGCAACCCCAAAACCGGCGAAGTGATCGACGTCAAACCAAAGAAACTCCCTTTCTTCAAAGTCGGGAAAGAATTGCGCGATATGGTCAACCAGAAGTGACTTTCTGGCCGGATCCGTCCTTTCGGACCTTTTTAACCTGAACGGATTTCTGCGGAACGCCGATCTCCCTTTTCCCCTCCGCTGATTTTGTCGTATTCCTGCTGGAAAAGGGACGGTGATGTGGGATTGCCGAAGGCACTCCCTTGCTGTCTCTCTCTTTTTTTCCTCCCTCATCTGCCCGGAAAGTATTCTGCATGACAGAGTTTTTTAAAGATGTCGAAGGATGCCCTCTGTTGAACGGGCTTGATGCCATTGAGAAAAATCATCTTCTCGCCAGCTTTTCGGTAAAAAAGCTGCCCCAAGGCAAGGTTGTTTTTCTTGAAAATATGCCGGGGGAATCTCTGTATATCATCCTCAGCGGATCGGTTAAGGTTTCCCGAAAACTGACCGACGGCAAAGAAAAAACCTTGACCGTTCTGGGGCCGCAGGAAATGTTTGGCGAGATGGCCATCCTGGGCGAGACGGTCCGTGCCGCCACCATATCCGTTGTCGAGGATTCGGAATTTCTATGTCTCGGGAAACAGGAATTTGACCTGTTATGTACCAATCAACCTCAGGTTGCTTTGAAAATACTCAAGAATTTACTTTTTGTTGTGGCCCGGAAAAGCCGCGAAAGCCTTCTGGATGAAAATGTCTTTCTCAAATGGTGCTTCGGTGAAGACGGCTCGATGCTCTCCAGGGCATCATAAGTTGCGGAGTGCCCTGTTGAAATTCATATGTCACAAGGGTCGGCCGTTTTCCATCAGGTGACAGAGTTTTCGCGGACCAGCCCTCCTTTGTCGATTGAAAAATGGTGGGCCTTCGGTTATAGTCCTCGCGGTTTTGGACGTTTTTATCGTTTTGTCCGGCGGCGGCGCCGATCGGTCTTTCCTCGAAAGCAGTGATGTCCTCTCTGTTTAATCAGAACGTCTTTTTTGGCGTCATAGGCGGGCTCGGCCTCTTTATCTTCGGCATGAAAATCATGTCCGAAGGGCTGCAGAAGGTGGCCGGGGACCGGATCCGCAAAATTCTCGCCGCTCTGACCAACAACCGGCTCATGGGAATGCTGGTGGGAATGACGGTCACGGCGATGATCCAGTCCTCCAGCGCCACCACGGTCATGGTGGTGGGATTCGTCAATGCCGGCCTGATGTCCCTGGTCCAGTCGATCGGTGTTATTCTCGGCGCCAATATCGGCACTACCGTCACCGCCCAGCTCATCGCCTTCAACATCACCAAATACGCCCTGCCCGCTATTGCTCTCGGGGTCGGTCTCAAGCTTTTCGCCCGGCAGAAAAAATGGACCTATTTCGGGGAGGTCATCCTCGGCTTCGGGATTCTTTTTTTCGGTCTGGCGGTCATGAAGGACGCCCTCGGGCCGATCAAGGACAGCGAGGCTTTCCGTTCCCTTTTCCTCTTTATCGGCGATAACCATCTGCTCGGCGTCCTGCTTGGGGCCCTGATCACTCTGGTTTTACAGAGCAGCAGCGCCACCATCGGCATCACCATGGCACTGGCCGCCAACGGCCTGCTTTCCTTCGAGGGAAGTGTGGCGCTGATTATGGGTGAAAATATCGGCACCACCATCACCGCCAATCTGGCCGCCATCGGCACCAATCTGGCCGCCAAAAGAACTGCCCTCAGCCATTTCCTGTTCAATTTTCTCGGCGTCTGTTACATGCTGCTGCTTTTTCCTTTGTTCCTCCATTTCGTCAATTCGATAACTCCCGGAGATGCCGATTTCATTGTCCAGACCCAACAGCAGGCGGCCTCCCTGGGCATGCACATCGGCGACAAGCCCTATATCGCCCGGCATATCGCCAATACCCACACCCTGTTCAATATCATCAACACCATTATATTTATTCCGCTGGTGGGATTTCTGGCCAAGATTTCCACTCTGTTGATCCGCGGCGAGGATGTGGTCAGCGAATTTCACCTCAAATACCTCGATACCCGGGTTCTCAATACGCCCCCCATCGCTTTGGGGCAGGCCCGTTCCGAAACGGTGCGGATGGCCCAACTGGCCATCTCCTTTCTGGAAGAAACCAACCTATACCTGCAGCATCCCGATGAGCAGAAGATCAAAGACCTCCAGAAAAAGGAGGAGTATATCGATCTGTTGCAAAAGGAGATCACCAACTTTCTGGTGCTGTTGTCCCAGCAGTCGATCACTTCCGATGTTTCCCGGGAGATCGCCTCGCTGATGCACATGGTCAACGACCTGGAAAGAGTCGGAGACCATTGTGAGAACCTGTGGGAATTGAGGCAGCGTGCCAAGGATCAGAAGATAGTTTTTTCCGAGATCGCCCAGGTGGAAATCAGCGAGTTGTGTCAGTTGACAAGGGATTTTCTCGCCTTTGTGGTGCAGGGCCTGGAGAAGCGTGACAAGAGCATCGGGCTCAAATCCCAACAGATGGAAAGCAGCATCGACCGGCTGGAAGAATCCCTCCGCAACAACCATATCAACCGCCTCAACACCGGTGAGTGCAACGTGCTGCCGGGTTTGATCTATATCGACATGCTGCATAATTTCGAGAAGATCGGCGACCACACCTACAACCTTTCAGAAGCCGTTATCGGGGTTAAATAGCTTCCCGCGGGCATTTTGAAGGGTCGATAAATTTTGAATTTTCCGGCGTTTTTCCGGTATTGTTTTGGCAATTTTCCCACTACGTCGATTCAGTCAGGATGATGGCTGATATTACCAGCCTTTGGATGAGGTCCAAATATGATCTGGAATGATGAATTTGAAACCTTGCCACGGGAGGCCCTCGAGTCTCTGCAGCTGAAACGTCTCATAAGTATCGTCGACCGGGTTTACAGCACGGTTCCTTTTTATCGCCGCTCTTTTGATGAGCAAGGAGTCAAGCCGGATCAGATCCGTTCCCTGGATGATCTCCGCCGGCTGCCGTTCACCCTGAAACAGGATATGCGGGACAGCTATCCCTACGGGCTTTTTTCCGTCCCCCTGGATCAGATCGTGCGGATTCACGCCTCCTCCGGGACCACGGGGAAACCGACGGTGGTCGGATATACCCGCCGCGATATCGACAACTGGGCGGAACTGATGGCCCGTTCCTTCGTCGCCGCCGGCGCCCATCGCGGCGATGTGATCCATAACGCCTACGGATACGGCCTTTTTACCGGCGGACTCGGCGCCCATTACGGAGCTGAGAAACTGGGGGCTTCGGTTATTCCCATGTCGGGCGGGAATACCAAGAAACAGATTCTGATCATGCATGACTTTGGTTCCACGGTTATCACCTGCACCCCTTCCTATTCCCTTTATCTGGCCGAAGCGATTCGTGAGGAAGGGCTCGACATCAAAGATTTCAAGCTGCGGATCGGCATTTTCGGCGCCGAACCGTGGAGTGAATCGATGCGCGACGAGATCGAAGCGAAGCTGAACATCAAGGCGATCGACATCTACGGTCTCTCCGAGATCATGGGTCCCGGCGTCGCCATCGAATGCGCCGATGCCCAGCATGGGCTGCATCTCTGGGAGGACCATTTTCTGCCGGAAATAATCGATCCCGACAGCTGCGAAACCCTGCCCATGGGGGAGCGAGGCGAACTGGTGATCACCACCCTGACCAAGGAAGGGATCCCCCTGATCCGTTACCGGACTCGGGACATCACCCGCCTCATTCCTGAACCCTGCATCTGTGGCCGAACTCATATCCGCCTGGAGAGGATGAGCGGCCGCACCGATGACATGCTGATCATTCGCGGCGTCAACGTCTTCCCATCCCAGATCGAGAGCGTGCTGATCAACATTAAAGGGATCGAACCCCACTACCAGTTGATCGTCGACCGGGACGAAAGCCTGGACACTCTTGAGGTGCAGGTGGAAGTCAATGAGCAGACCTTTTCCGACGAGGTCAAGGTGCTGCAGACCCTTTCGGCCCGGATCCAGAAGGAAATCAAGGACCTGCTGGGAATTACCTGCAAGGTCAAGCTGGTGGAACCGAAAACGATCGCCCGCAGCGAAGGAAAGGCCAAACGGGTTATCGACCGGCGGCCCCATACCTGATTCGGAAAACACCATCCCAAAGGAGGGGTTATGAAAGTCAACCAAATCTCCATTTTTGTGGAGAACAAAAAGGGAAGACTGGCGGAGGTGACCAGAATCCTCGGGGCGGCGGGAGTCAATATCCGGGCCCTCTTCCTGGCTGATACGTCCGACTTCGGTGTGCTGCGCCTGATTGTCAACAACAGCGATCTCGCCCAGGAAGTTCTCCGCAGGAACGGCATCACCGTCAGCAAAACGGAGGTGGTGGCGGTGGCCGTGCCCGATCATCCTTCGGGGCTCTACAGCGTTCTCGAGCCCTTGCAGCAAAGAGGGGTCAATGTCGAATACATGTATGCCTTCGTGGAGCATTATGGCGACAGCGCCATCGTGATATTCCGCTTCGACAACAGCGACGAGGCGATTCGAGTTCTGACCGAGAACGGCATAGCGGTGCTCCCGGGAGAGAAGATATATGGGATATAGTCATATAAAACATATGTCTGAAGTTATTTTTTAAAGTAAATTCTGGCCTTTTTTGAAAGGCCTCCAGGGGGTCGGCTTCTTTTTTCGGCGAGGTCTTTCTTCTTGACATTTGTTTCAAAAATACCCATAATCCGCACCTGTTGATTTTCGGGGCGTAGCGCAGCCTGGTAGCGCACTAGCATG
>JAAZDE010000110.1 GCA_012512925.1 Desulfuromonadaceae bacterium | reverse complement strand
TATCCTCCTCACCAACCGGCCGGCGATCGGGGCTGACAGACGGCCGATGATCCGAAGGCCGGCGCGGTGGCGCGGATTTTCCGCCCCGACTTACCGCCGACCTTGTTGCCGGCAATGGTTGCCGCCTGTCTCACCGCCATTTTCCTCCCGTTAATCTTTATGTAACAGGATATTTGTTTGTTTAACCTAACTTTTTATGCAGGTCAATACATTTTTTACATAAAACATTTCAAACAGCTTGACTGGGAAGATAACCCCCTGTACTCTCAAAGAAATTTGGAGGAAAGATGAAGACGAACCTGGAGCTTTCCGAAAGTCTGGAAAATTACCTGGAGACCATTCTCGATCTGGAAAAGACCAGCAAGGTGGCGCGCACCAAGGACATCGCCGCAAAGCTCGCCATCAAACCGGGTTCGGTTACCGGTGCCCTGAAGGTTTTGGGGGAAAAAGGCCTGATCAATTATTCACCTTATGCCTTCATTACCCTGACCCCGGAAGGGAAAAGGATCGCCCTGGACATCAACCACCGGCACAGAACATTGAAATATTTTCTTCATGAAATTCTGCAAGTGGATGTTGCCACGGCCGACGCCACCGCCTGCCGCATGGAGCATGCCATCGATCCGGAGTCGCTGAAAAAACTGATCTGCTTCGTCGATTTTGTCCGGGAATGCCCCCGCACCGGCGCCGACTGGTTGGATCACTTCAGCAAATATTGCCGCTCGGAACAAGTGAACCGGGAAAAATGCAGCAGCTGCCTGAAAAAGCTCCCCGCCAAAATTGAGGAAAAATAAACCCTGGCGGGTTTTTGTTGGGGGAACCCTCTTTCCCAAGGCGGGAAACTTTCAGTCATCGACCTTTTTCCCGGACCTTTCGTCCCGCCGAAACCGCCTTCGGGTTTCAACCTCTCCTTTCCTGCCTTCCCTTCCTCTTGCCGACAGGTTAGAATCAATGAAACAGCCAACGAGTTGGGGAGCCACTCGTTTTTATCGGAGCTCCAATTTCCGAGGCTATCTTCGTTCCGCGGATTCAGGTGAAAATGGTGCCCATGACGCCAGCTATGGACAAAACTTCCTCCACCGACATTTCGGGCGCCGCCAAGCCCTTCCCAGGCAGCCTGAGCATGCAGCAAACAGCGGAGGGTCTCTGCCTGCAATTGAGTGGGGCCTGGACCCTGCCCCATTATAAAGAGCTGGAAAAAATGATTGCGGCGCTGCCTGTAGATGGCTCCGCAACGGTGGATTTTAAAAAGCTGGCAGCCCTGGACACGGCCGGAGCCACGTTGCTGGCGAATCTGTTGGGTGCTTCCCGCCTGGGAAACCTCGCCGAATCGGCGCCGGGACTGGCCCCGGAAAGGCGTGCCTTGCTGCTGGCGGTGGGCGAGGCACTCAACAAGCCAGAGGAAAAGATCCCTGCCCGCAAAGACGGTCTGGTCGACTGGCTGGCCGATATTGGCAAGGTCACCGTTGGCCTGTGGAGGACCATTCTGTCGTTGCTCAACTTTCTGGGACTGGCCCTGATCACCCTGGCCGCCGTCGTGCCACGGCCCAGGCGCTGGCGCATGATCTCCCTGGTGACCCATATCCATCAGACGGGGCTCAACGCCCTGCCCATCGTCTCCCTGCTCACCTTCCTGGTGGGAGCGGTGGTGGCCTTCCTGGGCGCCACCGTGCTGGTCAACTTCGGCGCCACCATCTATACGGTGGATCTCGTCGCCTACTCCTTTCTGCGGGAGTTCGGGGTACTGCTCACCGCCATCCTGCTGGCGGGACGCACCGCCAGCGCCTTTACCGCCCAGATCGGCTCCATGAAGGTCAATGAAGAGCTGGACGCCTTGCGCGCCCAGGGGCTCGATCCAATGGAAATACTCGTCTTGCCGCGCATGCTGGCGCTCCTGATCACCCTGCCCCTGCTGACCTTTGTGGCAATGCTTTCGGGAATGGCGGGCGGCGCGGTGGTCTCCGTGGTCTCGCTGGATATTTCTCTGATCCGTTTTCTCAATATCGCCCAGGACATTCCCCTGCGGCATTTCCTGACCGGAATGTCCAAGGCACCCGTTTTTGCCGTTCTTATCGCCTTGATCGGTTGCCTGGAGGGATTCAAGGTGGAGGGGAGCGCCAGTTCGGTGGGGGCTCACACCACCTCCAGCGTGGTCCAGTCGATTTTCGTGGTAATTCTGCTGGATGCGGTGGCGGCCCTGTTTTTCATGGAGATGGGTTGGTGACAGGACAAGACGACAGAGCCGAGGCGATCATTGTGGTGCGCAATCTGAGCAACCGCTTCGGCACCCACACGGTACACGAAGGACTCGATCTGGATGTCCTGAGGGGGGAGATCCTCGGCGTGGTGGGGGGGTCCGGCACCGGCAAGTCGGTCCTGCTGCGCTCGATTGTCGGGCTCCGCCGTCCCAGCGGCGGCGAAGTGCGGATCTTCGGCGAGGAAATCCAGAGTCTTTCCCCCGACCGCCGTTCTCAGCTCGAACGGCGCAGCGGCGTGCTGTTTCAGAACGGCGCCCTCTTTTCCTCGTTGACGGTGATCGAAAATATTGCCCTGCCGCTGATCGAGCACGCCGGCCTGGCCCGTCCCGACGCGGAACACCTGGCCGAAGTGAAACTGGCCATGGCCGGCCTGCCGAAAAAATCGGGGCGCCTCTATCCTTCCGAACTGTCCGGCGGCATGATCAAGAGGGCCGCCCTGGCCCGCGCCCTGGCTCTGGATCCCGACCTGCTCTTTCTCGACGAACCGACAGCCGGCCTCGATCCCATCGGCGCCGCGGCCTTCGACCAACTGCTGCTGACCTTGAGAAACGCCTTCAATCTGACCGTCTTCCTGGTGACCCACGATCTCGACACCCTTTACACCACCTGTGACCGGGTCGCCGTCCTCTCCCAAAAAAAAGTACTGGTCGTCGACCGCCTCGATGTCGTCGCCGCCGCCGATGATCCCTGGATAAAAGACTATTTTCACGGTCCCAGAGGCCGTGCCGCGCAACAGGCCTCAGAAGCCGTTCACAAGGAGTCATAGATGGAAACACGCGCTCATTACGTGCTGATCGGGTTTTTCACCGTGATAGTCGCCGCCGGAGGGCTGATGTTCGGCCTGTGGCTGGCCAAATCGGGCAAGAATCAGGATTACAAGCTCTACGACATTGTCTTTCACGAAGCGGTCAGCGGCCTTTCCGTGGGCAATGCGGTGGAATACAGCGGCATCCGGGTGGGAGAGGTGAAAAATCTGTGGCTTGACCCCCAGGATCCCCGCCGGGTCTGGGCACGGGTGGCTGTCGGCGGCAATACGCCGGTGCGGCAGGATACCCGCGCCCGCCTCGCCTTGGCCAACATTACCGGAGCCTCCAACATCCAGCTGTCCAGCAGCTCGCCCAACAGCCCGCCGCTTGTCGGCGACGAAGAGCAAATTCCAAGAATCATGGCGGAGCCCTCTCCTTTCTCCCGCCTCAAGATGAACAGTGAGGAATTGCTGGTCAATTTGACCGAACTGATAGAAAACGCCAAGGCGCTCCTGTCCAAGGAAAACGCCCGACTGGTCAATCAGGTGCTGGCCAACCTGGAAACCGCCAGCAGCGCCTTCGCCGAGCAGAAAGACGAAATCGGTCGGGGTCTGAAGGATCTCTCACGGGCTGGCGATCAGGCCAGAAAAGCCGCAAGCCAGGCCTCCCTGATGATGAACCGCCTTAACGGCCTCGTGGAAAAAAACAGTCAGGCTCTCGGCGCCGGCATGCAAGGTCTGGCGGAGTTGGGACCGGCCATACAAGAATTGCGCATGACCCTCAACGCCTTGGGTGATGTGGCCCGGCGGCTGGAGGAAAATCCGGCGGGATACCTCCTCGGCCGCAAAAAAATCAAGGAGTTTCAGCCATGAATTGTTTCATTAGGCCGCTTTGCCTGCTGTTGGCGACTGTGCTCCTGGGTGGCTGCAGCGTTCTTCCAGAGCCTCGGAGCCAGTACATCTATCGCCTTCCCCCATCGACGGTCGGCGTCAGCCAAGGCCAAGGGATCGATGTAGCGCTGCGCATCGCCCGCCCCTCCGCCGGCGGCCTGCTAGACGGCGCCCGCATCGTCGTGGTCCCCGAAAGCAACCAGTTCAGCGTCTACCAGGATGCCCGCTGGTACTCGCAGGCGCCCCTGATGTGGCGGGACCATCTGCTCGATTCCTTTCGCAACGACGGCCGTATCCGCCGACTCAGCAGTGACGGTGATGGAGTGCAGCCGGATTTCGAGCTAGGCGGCACGCTGCGCGCTTTCCAGAGCGAATACCATGACGGAGTGCCTCATGTGGTGATCAGCATCGATGCCCGCCTGGTCGACAATGGCAACAAACGGATCATCTCCGGCAGCCGCTTCACCGTTACCGAAGCCGTCCGCGGCACCCAGGTTCCGGAGGTGGTGGCGGCCTTTGGCAAGGCCAGCGATACCTTGGCTGAAGAGATCATCGACTGGACCTGCCGGCAGCTTCAGAAAAATCGGCAGGTCTCCAGATAGGTCCCGTTTCAATGATGTCCAAACCATTTTCCTGATCGGCATGGGACCAGGGAAATTCACTTCTTTCATACTTAATACGGGAGGAACAGGTCATGAATCAGAAAGTGCTCCTGGTCGACCCCGCCACCGGTTTTTACAAAACCCGGAAATATGGTTTTGACCGCTATTTCGGCCCGGTGGAACTCGGCATCCATCTCACCGATAAATATCGGAGCCTCAACTTCGGCGTCGGCATCTTCGCCGGCTCGGTCTTTCCAGGCTCCAACCGCATGGTGGTGACCGGCTTTTCCCCCTGCTGGCAGGGATACTACATCAGCTCCATGGGCGGCGCCGGATTGGTCTTCGACAACCTGGGGATCAATATGCTGAGCCTGGTCGGCAAGACCCCCGTCCTCTCCGTCCTTTACCTGAACCGCGATCACAAGGAGGAGGTGGAAGTGGAAGTGGTCCCCATCGACGCCGCCGCCGTCTGGGGTTCGGGACGCAAAGGGGTCTACGCCCTCACCGACAAGGTCTACGAGATGTTCGGTGACCGTTACGAAAAAGATCCGCGCATCCTGGTCGCCGGACCGGCCGCCATGCATACCGACATGGGGGGCATCATGTCGGTTCCCATCCAGAAAAAAAAGATCAGCTACGTCGACACCTGGGCCGGCCGCGGCGGTTTCGGCAGTGCCATGGTGCAGGATCACGGCATCGTGGCCATCATCTACGGCGGAACCGAGGTCAACGAAGATTTCAGGGACCGGAAGGTGGCCGACGAGTGGTTTCAGAACAAATACCATATGCAATTCAAACAAAAGACCCTGGAAGCGACCACCAAGTACCGCTATGACGAAAAGCTTCAGACCGGCGGCACCTTCGGAGTCAACTACGCCACCATGTCCGGAAGGATCATGGCTTTCAACTACCGCACCCTCTATCAGACGGAGGAGGAGCGAACCGCCCTCCACCAAAATTTCGTGGTAACCCATTATCTCAAACAGTTCAACGATGAAACCATCGCCGCCAGGCAGCAGGCCACCTGCGGCGAACCGTGCATGGCGGTCTGCAAAAAAATGAACGGCATCTACAAAAAGGATTACGAACCCTATCAGACCATGGGACCCCTCTGCGGCATATTTGACCAGCGTGCCGCCGAAAAGCTCAATCATCACTGTGACGCCATGGGCTTTGACGCCATCTCCGGAGGGGGGGTGCTGGCCTGGCTGATGGACCTGCTCGATGAAAAGCTGCTCACCCCGGATGAACTGGGAGTATCCCGGCTGCCGCGCTGGAATTTGAACAATTTCGATATCGTCGCCGATTCGATGCACAACGCCGAACTCGGCTGCGAAATGATCGATGCCATCCTGGAAAGGCGCGGCATCCTCGATTTCCGGGAAGGGGTCCGCAAATGGAGCCGGATCCACTCCCGCGCCAAGGGGACGGCTCTCCACGATCGCCTGGTCTACATCGCCTTCAGCCGCCGCGGCTGGATGGTACCCAATCAGTACTGGGTCGCCGGCGCCCTGGCGCCGATGACGATCATGGGCAAGTACTACATGATCTACAGCTTCGATTTCATCCCACCGCGAACCCTGGGCAGAATGTGCGCCGAGCGCATGAAAAAGGAACTGATTCTCGACAACCTGGGCATCTGCCGCTTCCATCGGGGCTGGGCCGAGGACCTGCTTCCCGATGTGCTGGACTCACTGTTCGACTGCAAGGAACGCTTCCTGCGTGCCATCCACGTTCTGGCGAGCCGCCTGAACAGCCGCAACAGCCCGATTTTCTGGGAATCGGAGCGGAATATCGACTTTTTACATACTTTTTTGAAACGCAAAAAGGATGTCGATGGGGAAGACCACCCCGAACTGGAATTTTGGCTGGAGCGCTTCGACCGTGACCGGGTCGAGGCGGCCAGGGATTTCTGGTATGAAACACTCAAGGGGATTGATGAGAGTCTGCGGGAGTTTTTTTGAGCCTCAACTTCGAGGGCAATTCATCACTTCGTCATGGAAAGGCATCATCCCTTGTCTTTTAATCATCTGCCTGAGTGCAGCCCTGACCGGAGGCTGTTGCGGTTTGCCGAAACTCGAACCTAGAACCGTCTCCATGGCACTCTCCCCGACGGAGGCCAAAAACACCCGTCTGGGACAAGCCCTTTCCCCCCTGCTCAAGATCAACCCCGGCAGGACCGGCGTATTTCCTCTGGCCGACGCCCACGACGCCTTTGCCGCCCGCATGATCCTGGCACAGGTCGCCGAACGCACCCTCGATATCCAGTACTACATCTGGCGCGGCGACATGACCGGCACCCTGCTCTTTGAAGCCCTTCATGCCGCCGCCGATCGCGGCGTTCGCGTGCGCCTGCTTCTGGACGACAACAACACCTCCCGCATTGACGCCACTCTGGCCGCCCTCACCACCCACCCCAACATTGAAGTCCGCCTTTTCAACCCGTTCCGCTACCGTGCCTTGCGTTTTTTCGATTTCATGACCGATTTCGCAAGGGTCAACCGGCGCATGCACAACAAATCGTTCACGGCGGACAACCAGGTCACCATCGTCGGCGGACGCAACATCGGCGACGAATATTTCGGCGCCATGGACAGTCTGGTTTTCGCCGATCTGGATGTCATCGCCATGGGACCGGTAGTCCGGGAACTGTCTCATGAATTCGACCGTTACTGGAGCAGCGCTTCCTCCTGGCCTGCCGACCGGATACTGCCCCCGGCCGATCCGGCACGGATCGAGGAACTGGCCGCAGCGGCCACGCGGACGGAGCGAAATCCCGCCGCCGCAGCCTACATGGAAGCATTGCGGCGGGCACCGATCATCCGTCAAATGCTGGAAGGGAAACTCAATCCGGAATGGGCGATAACCCGCATGGTCAGCGACGACCCCGCCAAAGTCCTCGGCAAGGCGAAACCCGAGCGAATGATCATCCCTCAACTGCGGGAGGCAATCGGGGAGCCTACCGCCGAAGTGGAACTGGTTTCACCCTATTTCGTACCGACCAAGGCCGGCGTCAAGGCCCTGTCCGCTTTTTCACACAAGGGGGTGCGGATTCAGGTGCTCACCAATTCACTGAACGCAACCGATGTCGCCGCCGTCCACGCCGGGTACGCCAAACGGCGCAAAGCCCTGCTCAAAGCGGGAGTGAAACTTTTTGAACTGAGGCGCAAATCATCTAAATCAAAGGGAGACAAGAGGGTCGGTCCCTTCGGCAGTTCCGGTTCCAGTCTCCACGCAAAAACTTTTTCCGTGGACCGGTCGCGGATCTTCATCGGATCTTTCAACTTCGATCCCCGCTCGGCCCAGTTGAACACCGAATTGGGCTTTGTTATCGAAAGCTCCACCCTTGCCCGGGAAATTGAAACCGCTTTCAACGAGTTCATCCCCCAGAACGCTTACGAAGTGAAACTCTCCCGGAAGGGGCGTCTCTACTGGCTCGAAAGGCGGGGAAAGAAGGTCATCCGCCACGACAAGGAACCGGGGGCCACTTTTTGGAAACGCACAGGGATAACCATCCTGTCATGGCTCCCCATCGAATGGCTCCTCTGACAGGAGGCGGAAAAACCACGCTTTTGGCCCGTTTTACAATGCCCTGCCCGTTCCGGGAATCATGGCTTCCCTGTCGAATTATTCCAGCGAAAATCCTATAAGGGTTCCTGGCTTTTCAATCGTTCAACCGCCCGCGAGGTGCCGATGACGATCAGACGATCTCCGGCCAGCAACAGCAATTTCGGTGGCACCACGGTAATCTGCGCTTCACCTCGGCGGATTCCGATCAGCGTGGCCCCATACTTCTGCCGGAAACGGAGATCTCCCAGGGATTGCCCCGAAAGTTTCGAATCGTCCGCCACTCTTATTTCGGCGATTTCAAAACGGTCGGTGCTGCCCCCGTCCTTCTGCGCATCCCGTTGATTGAGGAAACTTTCAGCTTCTTTCAATTCCTCCGGGGGGCCCATGATGAGCAGACGGTCGGCCGGAAAAATCCGGAAATCCGAAGCCGGCTCGTAATGGATCCTTCCTCCCCGACTAACGGCCAGAATCGATATCCCCGTCGATGATCCCAGGGAAATTTCCCGCAGGGTTCGACCGACAACGGCAGAGTCCGACTTGATCGGGACATCCAGAAAAGAAATCGGCCAATTAACCGTTTCCGGAAGAAAATCCATGGCATAGGCCAACGCATCGGCACCCCGTTCGGCCGCGTCGGCGAACGGCCGAAAAACCAGATGGGCGCCGGCTTTCCTGAACTCGCGGGCCTCCGCCTCGCTGGTGGCGGTCAGGGTAAACTTACAATTGACCCCCTGTTTTTTGATGTTATTGACCAGCGCCAGGTTCATCTCCCTGGAGCGGACCGTGCTGATCACCCATCGTGTCTTATGCAGTGGAAGGTGTTCATGAATCTCCGGATCGGTCATGTCCCCGTAGAGAACGGACATCCCCCTTTTGCGCCATCGTTCCAGGGCGCCGGGGTCGAAATCGATGCCCAAAACAGCCTTGTTGCGACGGAGCAGATATTCGGCAAGGCCGCTCCCATAATTACCCAAACCTACCAGGATAACATCCACCGGCGCCGTTTCCTTGACCGTATCGATGGCCGCCTCCCGGTAGGGATTCCTTCTTTCGAAGATCTTCAGAGGGCCGGAGAGAAAATTATAAAGAGGAGCGGAATAGAGGATCATATAGGTGGAAAGAAAAATGGTCACAACCCCGACCAGTGTGATCAGGCCAACGGTTTCGTTGGAAATGTGGCCGATACTTAAGCCCAGGGCGGCAACGATCAGGGAAAACTCGCTGATTTGGGCCACGGTCAGGCCGGCGAGAAAACCGGTGCGCCGGCGATAGCCCATCAACCCCATGATGATCAGCACGATCAGCGGGTTTCCGATCAGGACAAACAGGGAGAAAATGAGCGACGCGCCAATTTGGGAACCGACTGTGGCCCATTCCAGCCGCGCTCCGAGATCAATGAAAAAAAACAGCAGCAGGAAATCCCGAAGGCCGGTGAGGCGCCCCCCGATGGAGTCGCGGTAATCGGTGGAGGCCAGGGATATCCCGGCCAGAAACGCCCCCACTTCCTTACTGAAACCGAGCAGTTCACTGCCGGCTCCTAAAAAGACCGCCCAGGCGATAGCGAAGAGGGTCAACAATTCCAAGGAATGGGCCAAACGCCGGGTCAGGGACGGCAGAACGTATTTCATCAGCAGAGCGACGATTCCCAGAAGCCCCAGACCTTTGGCGGCAATCGTCAATGCCGTGACATAGACCCTTCCCTCTTCGCCGAGGGATGACCCAAAGGTGGTCAGGCCCACCAGGGCCAGAATCGCCGCTATATCCTGGACGATCAGAAAGCCGATGGCGATCTGGCCGTGAAGGGAATCGATCTCCTTTTTATCGGACAACAGTTTGACGATGATAATGGTGCTGGAAAAGGTGAGAGCAACCGACACATAGGCGGCGGAGAGCAAGGACATGTCCAGGGTTATGGCGATAACAAAGCCGATAATCGAGGTAAAAACGATCTGCCCCAGGCCTGTCGCCAAAGCAACCGGTCCGGTTGTCCGGATCAGGTGCAAATCGAGTTTGAGCCCGACAATGAACAGCAGAAGGGCAATGCCGATCTGCGCCAGCAACTCGATCTGATTATGACTCTGAATGATGCCCAGAGCCGATGGGCCGGCCAGAATTCCAGTGGCCAGAAACATGATGATCAGTGGTTGCCGCAACTTCTGGCCAATCACTCCAAGAAAGGTGGCCAGACCCAGAATAGAGGCGATTTCGACAAATGAATTTTCCAGGGTCATTCCTCAAGGCTCCTGCAAGGCATACAAAAAAAATCCTCCTGACATTGATTTTGGCAAAGAAAAAGAAAGCGGTTGAGTCATCTCTCAATCCGCTATTTTAAAACAGCCCTCCCGGTGGCACCGAAAGGGCTGCTCTAAACAAATCATCAAGGGGTCATGGAAGTTGGCCCTTATCGGAATGGCTGCGGCGGTCTTTCATGACATTTTCGTGAACGGCAAAGCAACAGCCGCTGCCGCCTCACACCATATCACCCACCGACGTGACGCAGGGGGGAATTTGAGCCTCGTCGATTTCACCTGCTCCCATCAAGCTTACCAGCTTTTCCAGAGCGACCGCGATATCGACCCGTTCTCCGTCAGGGATATCCCTCAAGGCGGTACCCAGCGCCCCCTGCAGGGGATGCGGAGTGCGTGCGATCACTTCCTCGCCCTCTGCCGTAATACCGATCTCCACCAGGCGCCGATCCTTTTTGCTGCGCACCCTCTGTACCAGGTTCTTTTCTTCCAGCCGGTCAATGATACCAACCACCGTGCCGGGACTGAGGAAAACTCTGGCCGCCAACCGGGTGACAGCTATCGGACCTTTTTCCCGAATGACAAGAAGGCAGCCCAATTGCGGCCCGGTGATCTGAAAATCATGTTCCAGTTTGCGGGAATGGATCTCGATGGCACGGACAATCTGACGGAGGGATTTGAGAATACGAAACTCGTTTTGGTTTGGAAGAATCGGCAAAAGGTGATCGACCACAATGGCCTGCCCTCCCACCGGTGAAGTTATCTCTTTATCGTTGCCCATGAAAACTTCTCCTTTTTCACTTTTCCGGCCGATGGCAATGGAAACAAGAAAACATTACGAATATTCCTTGGATCCAGGACCACGCCCCCGGGGTTTTGCAGTGGCAAGACCATCCACAGTCGGGTGCTCAAACGAATAGAAAACCGGACGTCTCGTCACCATGGTTACGTTTCCCTGAAAAGCGGTAGGAAAAAACACCGAAAAGGAACCAAAAAAATCATATTTTCAGAGAAGGGAACGAAACGGTGGAGAGCGTGGCAGAAAAGGAGCGGGATAGGAAATGGACGGCGGAATCCGGACAAGATGCCGCTGTGGCTGATTCAGAGAAATCTGTCGCGGTGCCAGAAGGTGAAATCTGGGTATGGACAGGAAAGCAGGCGTGACCGGTTCAGAAGGAGTGGGGTTGGCTTTTGTCGGCGGCGCATTCTGATCGGGAAGGCTGGAAGGGCCCACGAGTAAATCGGGGGAATGAAGATAAGGCTCACTGGTGGATATATGAGCCGGATAGACGACGCAGAAAACCAGTAAGACAAACCAGATCAGCGGCTTTAATGCCGCCATCAAAGAAGGCATCCTGGAGAAAGAACGTCTCATTTTTTTCATAAAACCTGCTCAAGTCATGCCTTGGGCCGCATGAGCAAAGGAATCTACGCTCAATTATTTATCAGCATACGAAAAGATGGCCTCAAAGTCTATTTGAATTCAAAAAATATCCGTCCGGAAGGATTTTTTTTGTGGGCGAGAACCCCTCAGCCACCCGAAAAATCCGAATCCAACCTGTCTGCAGAATTTCTTCAAGAAAGCAAAGGCAATATCCTCAACCGTTAAAATCTGGTTGGTGCTGGAGGGAAAAAAGCGGAAGGGGCTCGTCACCCGCCTCTTCCCTCAGGGGGAAAATCGCCGCCAGATGCCACTCGCCCTTCAGAGGGCCAAGCAGTTGCAGAATTCCGCCACCGGCCTCGGCAAATCAGCACCAGCTAAAACACGATTTACCATTCCACTCTCTCTTTAGAACTCCGTTAAAAGTCATATTTTACAAAATTCATATTTATATAAGTCGAATATCCCGTTGACATTCCTCCCTGTTTCATTATACTCGGGAAAAATAAAACGAGGTTTGTTTTATGTTGGCAGCGCCTTTCCTAGACGTCAAAAACATCTATCTCAGCTTCGGCGGCATCATGGCCATCGCCGGAGTGAGCTTTCACGTCAACAGGGGGGAGATATTCTCCATTATCGGCCCCAACGGAGCCGGGAAGACCAGTATCCTCAACACCATCTCCGGCATCTACCCCCCCGACAAGGGATCGATTCTCTACGACGGCGAAGAAATCACGCGGCTTCCGGTTCACAAACGTCCTGTGAAAGGAGTGGTGCGGACTTTTCAGAATCTGGAGCTTTTCAAGGGGATGACGGTCCTAGACAACCTGATGCTCTCCCGCCACATCTACATGAATTACGGCCTGCTCTCATCGGTTCTCTGGATTGGCAAAGCCCGGAAGGAGGAAGTCGCCCACCGCAAGCGGGTCGAAGAGGTGATCGATTTTCTCCAGTTGACCCACATCCGCAAGAAGCATGTCTTTGAACTCTCCTACGGTCTCCAGAAGCGGGTGGAACTGGCCCGGGCAATGTGTCTGGAGCCAAAACTCCTGCTTCTGGACGAACCGATGGCCGGCATGAACAGCGAGGAGACCGAGGATATGGCCCGTTATGTCATCGATCTCAACGAAGAGATGGGGATCACCATAATCCTTATCGAGCACGACATGAAGGTGGTGATGGACCTCTCAAGTCGAGTGGTGGCCATCGATTTCGGAGAGAAGATCTGTGAAGGGGTGCCGAAGGAGGTGGCCGTCAATCCCAAGGTGCTCTCCGCCTATCTCGGCGAGGAGAAATGGCTATGACCATGACCCTCCCCCACTACATCCTGGAGAATCTGCGCCGCAACCCCAAAAAGGCGGCGCTGCGGGAAAAGGACCATGGTATCTGGCAGGAAACATCGTGGGAGCGCTATGCCGAAAAGGTCGTCCAACTGGCACGCTATTTCGAAGCGGTCGGCCTGCAACGGGGGGAAAACATCTCCATCATCGGCGACAACAAACCGGAGTGGGTGATCGCCGAGTTGGCCGCACAGCTGCTGGGGGCGATACCGGTAGGGATCTATCAGGACTCGGTCACCGCCGAGGTGCATTATCTGTTGGAGGCCTCCGACTCGGCCATCGTGGTCGCCGAGGATCAGGAACAGGTCGACAAGGCCCTCGATGTCCTGGAAAAGCTTCCCCGCATCCGCAAGATTCTCTACTACGACGACCGCGGGATGTACCAGTACCACCACGACATTCTGATCGATTTCGAGAAGGCGCTGGAGACTCATCCGGTTTCCATTGAGGAGGCCGTCGCCTATCTGGAGATGAAGACGGCGGGCCTTTCGGCCGACGACGCGGCGATCATGTGCACCACCTCGGGGACCACCGCTAAGCCGAAACTCGCCATGCTCACCCACCGCAACCTGCTGTCCATGGCCGAAAGCCTGGCAGCGGCCGACCCAAAGTTCGCCGCGGACGAGTTCGTCTCCTTTCTGCCCCTTCCCTGGATCGGAGAGCAGATGATGGGGGTGGTCAGCTCCCTTCGCTTCGGCTTTACCGTCAACTTCCCGGAGAGCGCCGAAACGATGCAGGCCGACATGAAAGAGATCGGCCCGCACTTCGTTTTTTCGCCGCCGCGGGTCTGGGAGAACATGGCCTCCACGGTGCGGATGAAAATCATGGACGCATCTTCCCTGAAACGCTTTGTCTACCACCGGCTGCTCCCGGTCGGCTACCGATACGCCGAGTGCAAGTTCGCCAAGACCGCTCCCGGCCTCGGTCTGCGGCTGGCCTACCGTCTGGCCTACCTGATGCTCTTCCGCAAACTGAAAGAACGGCTTGGTTTCTCCTATCTGCGCAGCGCCATGAGCGGCGGCGCATCCCTCGGCCCCGATACCTTTAAATTCTTCCACGCCCTCGGCATCAATCTCAAACAGATCTACGGCCAGACCGAGATCTCGGGGATCTCCTGCATCCACCGCGATGACGATATCGACTTTACCTCCGTGGGAAGGCCAATCCGCGGCACCGAAATCCGCATCACCGCCGAGGGAGAGATCGTTTCCCGCAGCGACGCCGTCTTCGCCGGCTACTACGGCAACCCCGAAGCCACGGCGGAGACCCTCATCGACGGCTGGCTCCACTCGGGGGACGCGGGCTACTTGGACGACAGCGGCAAGTTGGTGGTCATCGACCGGCTCAAAGATCTGATGCAGCTCAACGACGGCACCCGCTTCTCCCCCCAGCACATCGAAAACAAGATCAAGTTCAGCCCCTTCCTCAAAGAGGCGGTGGCCCTCGACGACCGGCGCGACTACATCACCCTGATCCTTAACATCGACATGGGCATCGTCGGCAAATGGGCGGAGAACAACCGCATCCCCTATACCACCTACACCGACCTGGCAGCCAGGGAGGAAGTCTACGAACTGGTGGCCGAAGAGGTGAAGCGGGTCAACGGCGAACTGCCCAAGGCTACGCCGGTCAAGAAATTCGTTCTCCTCTACAAGGAGCTTGACGCCGACGACGGCGAACTGACCCGCACCCGAAAGGTCCGGCGCGGCTTCATCGAGGAAAAGTATGGGGAGATCGTCGAGGCTCTCTACAGCGATCTGTCACAGGTCAGCGTACGAGCGACGATCCGTCTCCAGGACGGCCGGGAGCGGACGCTGAACACGACGATGCGGCTCTATCATCTGTAACCGCCGCATGAAGACTGAAACAGGCCGGGCAAACCCCGCTCCTATCATGGGATGACGATATGAATCTCTTTCTCCAGCTGTTGATTACCGGGATCGTGATCGGAAGCATCTACGCCCTGCTGGCGCTGGGCTTCACCCTCATCTACAAGGCTACCGATGTGGTCAACTTCGCCCAGGGAGAGTTGCTCCTGGTCGGCGCCTATATCTGCCTCCACACCACGGTGAGCTATAACGTCCCGTTCCTGGCCTCCTTCGCCCTGACATTGGTCTTCACCTTCCTGATGGGCTTTTTCATCGAAAAGATATTCCTGCGACGGATGATCGGAGAACCGGTCATCTCCATCATCATGCTGACCATCGGCCTTTCCTCGGTGATGCGCGCCCTGGTCATCATCGTCTGGGGAACCGATACCCGCACCTTTCCTGAGGTCTTCTCCCAGGTGCCGGTGGTCGTATTCGGCCTGAGCATCAGCCGGGTCTATCTTTATTCCATCTTCGCAGTGGCGATCTTTCTGGGACTTTTCTCCCTCTTCTTCAAAAAATCCAAGATCGGGGTGGCGATGCGGGCGGTGGCTTGCGATCAGCAGGCGGCCCTCTCCATGGGGATCGATGTCAAGCGGATCTTCGCCCTTTCATGGGCCATCGCGGCGGTGGTATCGGCGGTGGGGGGCATCTTTCTCGGCAACATCAACGGCATCAACACATCCCTCTCCCACTTCGGCCTCAAGGTTTTTCCGGTGGTGATACTGGGGGGGCTCGACAGCATTGTCGGAGCCATCGTCGGCGGTCTTCTCATCGGCATACTTGAAAATCTGGCGGGAGGTTATCTCGATCCTCTGGTCGGCGGCGGCGCCAAAGAGCTGTTTCCCTTCGTCATCATGGTATTGGTCCTGATGATCAAGCCCTATGGCCTGTTCGGCACGGTGAAGGTGGAGAAGGTATAAACACTCTGCCATCCCCGGCAGGTGCGGTTTTTGGGAATCGGTGACATGAATTATACCAACTGCGGCAATTTCAAATGCAGCTACGAAAAGGACGCGGCACTTTTCCAGACCCTCTTTTCCAGGCTCTGTATCGGCGTCTTCCTGGTCATGCTGGTGGCCCTGCCGTTTCTGATGGATCATTATTTCATCTACATCCTCAACATGATCCTGATCGCCGTCATCGGGGCGGTGGGGCTCAACATCCTCACCGGCTTCACCGGCCTGATCTCCCTCGGCCAGGGGGCGTTCATGGCCGTAGGAGCCTTCGGCGCCGGCTATCTCTCCAGTCAGGTCGGCCTTCCCTTCTTTCTCGCCATCCCAGCGGCGGGGGTCATCGCCGCTCTGGTCGGAGCCTTCTTCGGCATCCCCTCGCTGCGGCTCAAGGGGCTTTATCTCTCCATCGCCACCCTGGCGGCCCAGTTCATTATCGAATTTATCATCATCCGCGCCGAACCGATCACCGGTGGCGTGCAGGGACTGTCCATCGACTACGCCCGTTTCTTCGGCATCCCGATCAACGACGACTTCCGTTTCTATTGGCTGGCGCTGCCGCTGGCGGTGACGATGACCCTGTTAGCGACCAATATCGTGCGCTCCAAGATCGGCCGCGCTTTTCTCTCGGTGCGGGACAACTACATTGCCGCCGAGGCGATGGGAATCAACCTTTTCCATTATAAGTTGACCGCCTTTGCCATCAGCTCCTTTTACGCCGGGGTGGCCGGATCCCTGTGGGCCTACTACACCACCATCGTCACTGTTGAAAACTTTACCATCATGGTGTCCATCCAGTATCTGTCGATGATCATCATCGGGGGACTCGGATCCATTTTGGGAAGCATCTTCGGAGCAACCTTCCTGATCGTCCTGCCGGAAGCGCTCCAGTTCATCTCCAATATGGCCGCAGGCCAGTTTCCGGCCGTTTCCCAGATCGTCGGCGCTCTCAAGGAGATGGCCTTCGGCCTGGTCATCATACTTTTCCTGCTCTTCGAACCGGAAGGACTGGCGCGCCGCTGGAGGCTGATCAAAGCGTACTGGAAGCTGTGGCCCTTTTCCTATTGATCCTGATCGAGTCTGCAAATCGCCTTTACAAACGACGTCCAAAAAGGAGGATGGAATGAAAAAGATGATCGTTTTTGCTTTAGGTCTGTTGCTGGTTTCACAGGGCGTCTTCGCCGCAACGGTCAAGATCGGCGTCTTAATGGATGAAAGCGGCGGCACGGGGGATGTCGGCAAGCCATACGGGGAGGGGATCAAGGACGCCGTCAACTGGTTCAATGACAACGGCGGCATCAACGGCGACAAGATCGAAATGATCTATGTCGATTACGCCTACAAAATCCCTCAGGCCATCAGTGCCTACAAGCAGTTCAAACGGCAGAAGGTGGTGGCCGTTCACGGCTGGGGAACCGGTGATACCGAAGCGATGGTAAAATTCGTCACCGAGGATAAAATCCCCTTCTTCTCCGCTTCCTACTCCCAGCACCTGACCGAACCCGACAAGGCGCCCTACAACTTCATCGTCGGCCCCACCTACGGAGACCAGACCAGCGCCGCCCTCAAATACATCAAGGAGCACGGTAAGGATAAAACTGTCGCCTTCCTCTACAACGATTCGGGATTCGGCCGCGCTCCCTTTTTCCCCCATGGCGAGGAAAAGGCCAGGGAATTGGCGGTGAAACTGGTGGATACCCAGGTCATCGGTCTCAAGGATCTCGACGCCACCAGCCAGCTTCTGAACATGAAAAAGGCTGACCCTGAATACGCCTTGATTCAGCAGACCTACATGGCGACTTCGACCATCCTCAAGGATTCAGCCAAACTGGGACTGAAAACCCAATACATCGGACTCAACTGGACCCTGGGCGAAAAACTGGTGGAACTGGTCGGGGATGCCGCCGAAGGGTTCATGGGCACCAGCGGTTTCGCCTTCTGGGACAACGAGGAGGTCAAGGGTATTCAGTTCCTCAAGGAACTGAACCAAAAGTACCATCCCGGGATCACTTCCCGTCCCGTCAATTACATTCAGGGTTTTTCCTCCATGTACGTTCTCCTCTCCGGACTGCGCCTGGCCGACAAGGACTACAGCGGCGAAAACCTCAAGAAGGTTTATGAAAGCATGAAAGACTTCGACACGATGGGTTTGACGGCGCCAGTGACCTTCACCCCGGAAAGCCATGCGGGAGTAAGCGCCATGAAGATCTATCGCATCGAAAAGGGAAAAATCAAACCAATTACCGATTACATTTACGCCGAGTAAATTCTTTACCGGGACTAGCCGAATGCTCAGAATCAACAACATCGAAGTGGTCTACAACGATGTCATCCTGGTGATCAAGGGACTTTCCCTGCACGTCCAGGGAGGACAGATCGTGGCTCTGCTGGGTTCCAACGGGGCCGGCAAGTCAACCACCCTCAAGGCGGTTTCCGGCCTGCTGCGCCCCGACAACGGTGAGATCACCGACGGCGATATCACCTTCATGGGCGAACGGATCGACCGCAAGGACGCCGCCGATATCGTCAAAAGCGGCCTTTTCCAAGTCATGGAGGGGCGGCGCGTGTTCAAGGACCTGACCGTGGAGGAGAATCTGATCGCCGGGGGCTTCACCCGCAAATCCTCCTGCCACGGCGCCAACCTGGAGCGGGTTTACCACTATTTTCCACGTCTCAAGGAGCGCCGCCGCCAGATCTCCGGCTACATGAGCGGGGGTGAACAGCAGATGCTGGCTATCGGGCGAGCGTTGATGGCCAACCCGAAAATGGTGCTGATGGACGAACCCTCGCTGGGGCTCTCGCCCCTCCTGGTCAAGGAGATATTTCACATAATCCGGATGCTGAACGAAGAGGAGAAAACCACCATCCTGCTGGTCGAGCAAAACGCCAACATGGCCCTTTCCGCCTGTCACTACGGCTACATCATGGAAAACGGGCGCGTGGTTCTCGACGGCCCCGGCAAGCAATTGAAGGAAAACGACGATGTGCGGGAATTTTATCTGGGAATGGCCGGACACAAAAGTTTTCGGGAAGTGAAACACTACCGGAGGAGGAAAAGATGGCTTTCATAGGAAGCTTCGCCAGGCTGACCGACAGCCTTCGGGAGAACCGCAAACATCCATTGCAGCGATTCCTTCTGAAGCGCTCCGGCCTGACTCCGGAAGATATCCAAAGCTACGAGGATTTCATCCGCATCCACCCTTTCACCAAGGGGGAACTGTCGCGGCTTCAAGTCCAGAATCCCCCTTTCGGCGGTCTCATCGACACTTCCTGCGTCACCAAGATATTCCAATCCCCCGGCCCCATCTACAACGTCAAAGGTGAATCCTGCAACCATTACCGCTTTCACAAGGCGTTGATGATGGCGGGGATTGCCGCGGGAGATATCGTTCTAAACACTTTCTCCTACCATCTCTCCCCTGCCGGGGAAATGTTCGACGAGGCCCTGGCGAAAATCGGCGCCGTAACCTTTCCCCTGGGCCCGACCGATTCGGAAAAAGCCGCCGGCATCGCCAATGCCGTCGGCGCCACCGCCTTTATCGGCACCCGCTCCTATTTGCTGAAGGTTCTGGAGGCCCTCGGTGGTGGCCACTCGATCCGCAAAGCCTACCTGATCGCAGAAAAACTGACCGAGGCCGATCGCACCATGTTCGAGAAAGATTTCGGCGTTGCAGCTTTCCAGGGATACGGCATCGCCGAAATCGGCCTGATCGCCACGGAAGACTCTCAACGGGACGGACTGATGGTCGACACCGACACCCTTTTCGTGGAGTTTGTCGAGCCCGGCGGCGGCACACCGGTGAATCCAGGGGCCACCGGAGAGGTGGTCATTACCTTCTTCAACCCGGCCACCCCTTTCGTCCGCCTGGCCACGGGGGATCTCTCCGTCATCCATGCCCAACGCCCGGAATGCCTCGCCGGCCTCTTCGGCCGAGCGGACAGCTCCGTCAAGGCCAAAGGGGTGTTCATCCACTTCTGGCAGTTCGAAACCTTATGCGAAAAATTACAAACCAAAGCGAAGCTGATCGTGGAAAGTGATGCGAAAGGAATCGACCGACTTCTCCTGAAAATCGCCACTGCACGGGATAGAGAAGCAGTGGCGGTGGCTTTCAAAAAAGCGATCGGTCTCAGTTTGAGCCTTGTGACCGTTGATGATACAATCGAAAAAAACGAGATCCTGGATAAACGACCCCACCTTGCCGAGCGCTGAGGAGATTCATGTTCGTAAAAGACTGGATGAACAAAGAGGTGATCACGGTCGCAGAAGATGCCCCACTTCTGGACGCCGTGCATTTGATGAGGGATCACCACATTCGTCAACTGCCCGTCGTGACCAAGGAAAAGGTCACTGGTATCATAACCGAAAAAGACATCAAGGAATTTTCCCCCTCGAGAGCCAGCACTCTCGACATCTACGAAATGCATGCCGTTCTCGCCAGGACAACGGTAAAAGAGGTGATGTCGGGAAAGGTTGTCACCGTGTCCCCCGAAGATCCGATCGAAAAGGCGGCCCTGATTTTGCGTGACCGGCGCTTCGGTGGCCTGCCGGTGGTCGACTCCCAGGGACGATTGACGGGTATCATCACCACCATCGATATTTTCGATGTTTTTGTGGAAGCAATGGGGATGCGCACCCCTGGCTCGCGGGTCAGCGTCGAGGTGGAGGACCGGCCCGGGGCCATCGCCGAGATGACCCAGATTTTCAAATCCCACAGGATCAACATCATCAGCCTGGCGACCTTCTTTCTGAAGGGAGAGGATCGCAGATTCCGCGAGGTGGTCTACCGGATCGCCAGCACCGACCCTGCGAACATCGATCACGCCGTGGAGGAACTCAGAAAACGGAATTTCAGAATAACCAGCGTGTTGAACAGCGACCGGTTGATGGTTTTAGAGAAATAGCTGATGAAAAAAACGGGCGGGAAGATCAACTCTCCCCGCCCGTTCCCTTACTTCCACGTAAAATACCTGTATCTGCTAAGAAATTCCGACGTTATTGTTCCTTGTCCGGTTGGAAAGAATGGTCGGATCGATCAATTCTCCGCACAGGCAGCACTTCCAGGCATCAAATGACCTTACAAAATCATAACACCTTTCCGAATGCATGCGACCTTTACATTTTGGGCATTTCATTCTCTCTTCCCCTTTCGCTTACGAACCGCTCACCAAAACCAAAATTATAATTAATAATGATTTTTAGTTTTCACAAGACATGCCATATGGCGGGGAAGTTTGAATATATTTTCAGGGTTTATCTCTTCTTAAATTTTTCTCTTTTTTTACAAAGGGTTACGGCTTCTCAAAGTAAGGTTTCAGACGGCCGACAAGCTTGGGGCCAATCCCTCTGACCCTGGCCAGGGATTTCAGAGAACCAAAATCGCCATTTTTTTGACGATCCTCTTCGATACGCCTGGCCAGTTCCTGGCCGATACCGGGCAAAACCTCCCAGTCATCAGCGGTCATGCGATCGGGATGAAGGGGGATGAAGAGGGTTATCTGCATCCCCGCCGGCATCCAGTATCTTTTAATTCCAGCAATTTGCGATCCTTGCAGAACAATGTCGAGGACTTCGCCGGAGGAAAGGGGAAGCAACAGAAGAGGGTCGGGTGGGGATTTAAAGGACACCCCTGGAGCCGCCATTTTAATGACGCCTCCAGGGGTGATACCGTCATGAAATTGATGAATTCCCGGCCGGGGAAAACCTTCCCCCAGCAGAACGAAAACAGCGGACGGGTCCGATGAGGATTGAGGCGAGGGTTCCCCGCGGGGAAGCATTTCAGCCGCCCGCCACCCCCAGACTCCCAGCAACAGAATCACCAGCAGGCGGATGCCCCGGACAGGGTCACTCCTCCTCATCCTCGCTTCCACGCCGCTGATAATCCTTGAACAGCTTGTAGTGAATGGCGTCCACCAGGGCGTGATAGGATGCGTCGATAATGTTGTCGCTGACCCCCACCGTTCCCCAGCGGGAATCCTTGTCCCCTGATTCGATGAGCACCCTGGTGACCGAGGCGGTCCCTTTGCCGGCCGGCAGAACCCGCACCTTGAAGTCGATCAGCCTCATCTCCTTAAGCTGGGGATAGAACCGCTCCAGAGCCTTGCGCAGGGCATTGTCCAGGGCGTTGACAGGCCCATTCCCTTCCGCGGCGGTATGCTCGATGTTCCCTCCGACCTTGACCTTGATAGTGGCCTCGGCCATGGGGCGGTCATCCTCGCTGGCCTTGGAGTCGATGACCCGGAAGCCCATGATGGTGAAGAAATTGCGTAACGTGCCAAGGGCCCTGCGCATGAGGATTTCAAAGGTGGCTTCGGCCCCTTCGAACTGGTAGCCGTAGTTCTCCATCTTCTTCAGGCTATCCAGAATCTCCACGGTCACCGGGTCCTTGCTGTCGAGATCGATATTGAACTCCTGGGCCTTGGCGAGGATGTTGGAACGGCCCGAGAGATCGGAGATCAGCACGCGGGTGATGTTGCCGACCTTTTCCGGACGGATATGTTCGTAGGTCTCGGGGTGTCTCTGTATGGCCGACACATGCACCCCTCCCTTGTGGGCGAAAGCCGACGCTCCCACGTAGGGCTGATGCTTGTCGGGAATCAGGTTGGCGATTTCATAAATATAATTAGACACTTCACGAAGCTTGGCCAATTGCTCATCAGAGATGCAGCGTTTGCCCATCTTCAACTGCAGGCTGGGGATGATGGAGACGAGATTGGCGTTGCCGCAGCGCTCTCCGAAGCCGTTGATGGTCCCTTGGACGTGGACGATGCCGCTCTCCACCGCCACCACGGCGTTGGCCACCGCGCAACTGCTGTCGTTGTGGGTATGGATGCCCAAAGGGGTGGAGATGACCTCGCGGACATGGCTGATGATGGGGGTCATCTGGTGAGGGAGGGTGCCGCCGTTGGTGTCGCATAAAACGATGCAGTCCGCCCCCGCTTCCCGGGCCATCTGCAGGGTTTTCAGAGCGTATTCGGGATTGGCGCGATAGCCGTCGAAGAAATGCTCGGCATCATAGATGACCTCGCCGACGTTTTCCTTGAGAAACTTCAGGGAATCATAAATCAGTTCGAGATTCTCCTCGAGATCGATCCGCAGCGCCTCGCGTACATGAAAATCCCAGGTTTTGCCGAAGATGGTGACGGCATCCGGCTCGGCCTGAACCAGGGTGCGGAGATTGTGATCCTTGTCGGGTGTCGTCTTGGCCCGCCGGGTGGCGCCAAAAGCGGCGATCTTGGCCTGTTGCAGACGGATATTTTTGATTTCCTTGAAGAAAGCAATGTCCTTTGGGTTGGACCCGGGCCAGCCCCCTTCGATGTAGTGTATCCCCAGTTCATCGAGTTTTTCGGCAATGCGGATCTTGTCGGTGACCAGGAAGGCGATATCCTCGGCCTGGGTCCCGTCGCGCAGGGTGGTGTCGTACAATTGAATCGAATCCATTACGGCTCCTTTATCCCCTTTGGTCGCTTGCAGGGGTTGAAAAACGCCTATTCCTCTTTCACATCCTTCTTGGCCAGACCGAAGGTATCGTGCAGAACCCGCACCGCCAGCTCTGTATATTTGTCGTTGATGATACAGGAAACCTTGATTTCACTGGTGGAGATCATCAGGATATTGATCCCTTCCGCGGAGAGAGCCTGGAACATCTTGCTGGCAACGCCGGAGTGGGAACGCATGCCGACACCGACAATGGAAATCTTGGCGATGTTCTCGTCGGTCGCCACGCCATCGGCGCCGATTTCTTCGGCGGCCTTTTTGACCAGAGGAAGGGCGCGCTTGAAATCGTTTCGGGGCACGGTAAAGGTCATGTCGGTGAAACCGCCGCGAGAAACATTCTGAATGATCATGTCCACGGTGATGTTGGCCTGAGAAAGGGGGGAGAAGAGTCGCGAGGCCACCCCTGGCTGATCCGGCACATTGAAAACGGAAATCTTGGCCTCATCCTTGTTGTAAGTGATACCTGAAACCAGAACGGCTTCCATTTCATTATCCTCCTTCATGACCAGGGTTCCCGGATTGTCGTTAAAACTGGAGCGCACATGGACCACGACTCCGAACTTCTTGGCGAATTCGACGGAACGTATCTGCAGCACCTTGGCCCCCAGGGAAGCCATCTCCAACATCTCGTCATAGGAGATCTTGCCGATCTTGGAGGCTTCCGGAACCAGGCGAGGATCGGTGGTATAGACGCCATCCACGTCAGTGAAGATATCGCAGACATCCGCCTTGAGAGCGGCCGCCACAGCGACTGCCGAAGTGTCGGAACCGCCCCGTCCCAAGGTGGTGATGTTCCCCTCCCGATCGACCCCCTGAAAACCGGCGATCACCACGATGTTTCCTTCTTCCAGGGCCTCGCGGATCTTGCGGTCGCCGATCCGTTCGATGCGCGCCCTGGAAAAGGCGTTGTCGGTAATGATGGGAATCTGGTGACCGAGAAAACTCTTGGCCTTGTAACCCATCGCATTAAGGCAGATCGACAACAGTGAAACTGTGACCTGCTCGCCGGTGGATACCAGAACGTCATACTCCCTTTCGTTGGGAAGGTCGTCCATCTCCCTGGCCATGGCAACCAGCTTATTTGTCTCTCCCGACATAGCGGAAAGGACCACGATCACTTGGTTGCCCTCATCGAAGTTTTTGGCAACCCTTTTCGCCACATTACGGATTCTCTCCATGTCGCCGACTGATGTGCCGCCGAACTTCATGACTACAAGCGCCATTTCTTTTTCTTCCTCTCTCCCTGATTATTCCATCTCGTCCCCGGACAGACCCGCGGCGGAGCGACTGCGGCGTCCCGCCTTGTGAACGGCCGCGCCGGAGACATCCGCTGCCGCTTCCCGGATAATTTCGTTAAGGGTGGGGTGAGCGTGAATCAGATGAGCCAGGTCCGGCGCCGTCATCCCTGCTTTCATCGCCGTCGCCACTTCCGCGACCAGGGCGGAAGCTTCCGCCCCATACACCAGTCCGCCGAGCAGGCGACCGTCCTCTTTGGCGGCCAGCAACCGGGCCGCACCTTTCGTCTCGCCGTCGCATTGGGCTTTGCCGGAAGCCTGATAGGTGAAACTTCCCAACTGGTAATCGAGCTTCGACTCCCGGCATTCCCTTTCACTCAGGCCAACCTGGCCAATCTCAGGGAAAGTGAAGACGGTCGTGGGCACGATATGGTAGTTCGCCTCGGCATTCCCCCCCAGGGCGTTCTCCACCGCTACCTCCCCCTGGTGGTCGGCGACATGGGCCAGTTGGAGAATATCGGTCACATCGCCGATGGCATAAACATTTTCCAGTGTGGTTCTCATTCGAGTATCGACCTGGATGGCACCTCGCTTGAGAGCCACTCCGGCCTCGTCCAGACCCAGGCCGAAGGTATTGGGACGGCGGCCGACGGCGATCAGAACCTTGTCCACCTCCAGCGCCTTGTCCCGCCCGGCCAGTTTTGCCCGCACCCCTGGACCGATCTCTTGAAGCGATTCAACGGCTGTCCCCTTGAGCACCTCGACGCCGATCTCGCGGAAGCTTTTCTCCATTTCCCTCACCGCCGGTCGATCGATGCCGGAAAGAAGTTCGGGAAGCTGTTCCACCAGGGTGACGCGACTGCCGAAAAGGGAGGCAATCCCGGCCAGTTCACAGCCGATATAGCCCCCGCCGATTATCAGCAGACTCTCGGGAAAGGTCTCCAGGGCGAGAAAGTCATCACTGGTCAAAACGGTTTCACCGTCGAGGGACAAGGCCCGTGGGATGAAGGGTCGGGCACCGGTGGCGATAATGATGGACCGGGCCTGAATGTGCCCGGTCACACTATCCCGCCGGATACGGACCCGCCCCGGCCCCTCCAATCCCCCCTGACCCCTGAAAAGCTCTACGCCATGGCTCTTCAGCAGCCCCTCGACCCCCTTTTCCAGACCGGAAACCACGATATCCTTGCGGCGCAAAGCCGCCCTGGCATCGAAGCGGAAATCGCCGACATGGATGCCATGCTCAGCCAGATGCTTCATCCCGGCCAAACGGCGGGCGGTGCCGTAAAGCGCCTTAACAGGGATGCAGCCGCGGTGAAGACAGGTGCCGCCGATGCGATCCTCCTCCACGAGACAAACCCGCGCCCCCTTTCTGGCACCACGGATGGCGGCGGCATAGCCACCGGGACCGGCTCCGATGATGGCGATATCAAACGGTGTCATCTTCCTCCTGGTAAAGTCGGGTCGGCAACAGGTCCGGAAGAGATTTCCCCTTCGCTGTCAACTCCCGGCAAAAACGGCGAAGCAACTTTTCACCGGCCTCCCCAGAAGCGCTGAAAACCAGTAACCGACGCGTTTCACTTTGATAATCGAAGCGGACCAAGAGGCCGTCGCGACGGGAACAATCGATTCGGTCGGCCCATTCCACCACCACCACGCCCTCCTCCTCGAGGTATTCGGAAAAACCGATATCCTCCAGATCCTCCTCCCCATGGAGGCGGAAAAGATCAAAGTGATAAAGGTCGAGACGGCCGGGATAGAAGTTCATCAGGGTGTAGGAAGGGCTGGTCAGGCAAATCTCCGCCGCGCCGCTGATTCCGGCGCCGATCCCCTGAGTGAAACAGGTCTTGCCCCCGCCCATCTCGCCGATCAGAAAGATCAGCACGGGTCCCTGCAACAAGCCTCCCAGAAGTCTCCCCGCTTCCCTGGTCTGCTCGGGGGAGGTGCTGATCAGACGGAACTCCTCGGACATCCCTAGAGTTCCAGAGAACGGACGACATCGAGACGAGTCACCACGCCGACCACCCTTTTCCCCTCATCCACCACCGGGATCAGATGCACATGGCGGTTCACCATGAGCTGGGCGACCTCCGTCAGCGGGGTTTCGGGGGAGCAGGTCACCACGTTGCGGGTACAAAGCTCGCTGACCTTGCGAGCGGTGATCTTCTTCACTTCCATCTCGAACTTTTTGCTGGTTTCCAGATAGAGAACCCAGTCGAAGATGGAAATCACCGTGGGAATGTGGAGCGGCTTGTCTCGCTGCAACAGATCCCCTTCGGAGATAATCCCCACCAGTCTGCCGTCAGCCTCCACAACCGGCACCGCACTGACCTTTTTCTCCACCAGCAACCGGGCCAGATCCTCAATGGCGGTATCCGCCGATACCGAAACAACCTCGCGGGTCATAACATCCTGGGCTCTGATCATCGATATCCTCTTCCCTTTCTCAAGTCATGCATGACAGCAGGTACTTCGGCGGCCACTTCACCGGCACGAAGGCCGGCCACTCCTTTTTCGGCGGCGAGACGATCCGCCGCGGCGCCATGGAGATAGACCCCCAGGACCGCCGCCGCGGCCGCGTCCAGGCCCTGCGCCACAAGTCCGCCAATGACGCCGGTGAGAACATCTCCCATGCCGCCGGAGGCCATTCCCGGATTGCCACTGCCATTGATGCGCACCCTGCCGTCGGGAAGGGCGGTGACGGTAGCCGCCCCCTTGAGCACCAGCACCACGCCGAAGCGCAGGGCAAAATCACGGGCGGCGCCGATCCGATCGGCCTCGATATCGGCGACAGTCTTCCCGACAAGCCGCGCCATTTCTCCTGGATGGGGAGTCAAAATCACATGGGTTGACTTCCTTTCGCCAAGCGTCTCGGGATGTCCGGCCAGCGCATTGAGAGCATCGGCATCAAGAACCAGGGGGATATCGCAATGACGCACCAGACGCCGCACCAAGGCACAGGTCTCTTCGGCGGCGCCGAGCCCCGGCCCCATTGCCAGCGCCTTTTTCCCCTCTGCCAGCGAAACCACCTTCTCATAGGCCTGCAGGCTCAACTCCCCTTGCAGATCAGGAAGGGGAGCGGTCATCGCTTCGGTCAGCTTCGCCTCGAGAATGCCATGTACGGCGGCCGGACAGGCGGCCGTGACCAGCCCCGCACCGGAACGCAGGCCTCCTTCTGCGGCCAACACGGCGGCACCGCTCTTGCCGACAGCACCGGCCACGACAAGGAGATGTCCGAAGGTCCCCTTATGCCCGGTCAGCGGACGCTCGGGTAGAAACCCCGCCGCCGCTTCGGCATCGATGAACAGTTGGCGGTCGGAAACCTTGGCCAGCAGAGCTCGCGGCATACCGATGTCGATCGTCTTGATCTTGCCGCCATGGGAAGCCCCCGGCTGGATCATCTGCCCCACCTTGGGAAAAGCGAAGGTGGAGGTGCAGGCCGCTTTCACGGCGCAGCCGAGAATCAGCCCCTTGCCGGCATCCACCCCGGAGGCGATGTCGACGGCGCCCACGGCGGCCCCCGAGGCATTGATCCAATCGATCGCCGCAGCGAAATGGCCGCGGACTTCGGCACCAAGGCCGCTGCCGAAAATGGCGTCGATAATCAGCCGCATCCCGGCCATTTTTTCAAGAGTGGGGGCCAGGGAAGCCGCATCGACGGCAAAGTCCACTTCCATCCCGCTGCGAAGAAGAATTTCCAGGTTGACGCGGGCATCCCCGGAAACGGCTTTCCGCTCCGCCAGCACCAGGACCCGTATCTTCCAGCCGAGATTCTCCATGTGGCGGGCGATGACGTAGCCATCCCCGCCGTTGTTCCCCTTGCCACAGACCACCAGCAATGGACCAGGATGGAGAGAGCGGAAAAAATCATGAAAGTACAGGGCCGCTCCCCGTCCGGCATTTTCCATCAGCACCACGCCGGGGACTCCGTAGTCGTCCATGGCGTGACGATCCAGAAGACGGATCTCTTCGGCGGTAACCAGTTTCATCGTTCCTTCTCCGCCACCACCACGGCCGTGGCGTACTCACCGTCGTGACTCAAGGACAGTTGGAGGGACGAGAAACCCCGCTCGCCGAGGATCTCGGCGGCCCGCCCGGTCAAGACCAGTTCCGGTTTCCCGAGGGGATCGTGAACCACCTCGATCTCCTTCCAGGAAAGGCCATCCCTAAACCCGGTTCCCAAGGCTTTGGAGAAGCTCTCCTTGGCGGCGAAACGGGCCGCCAGATGAGGGGCCGGGTCCCGTTTGGAAAAAGCGTATTCTCTCTCTGCGGAGGTGAAAAGCCGCTCCAGCAGAGCCGTCTTGCCCTCCTCCAGGAAACGGCGGAAGCGAGCCACTCTGACCATATCGGTTCCTATCCCGGCGATAGCCATATCCTCAACCCAGCGTCCTCCGGATCACCTCGGCGATTTCATCGGCCATGGTGGTGATTTCCTGTTTATTATCCCCCTCAAGCATTACCCGCAGCACCGGCTCGGTCCCCGAATAGCGAACCAGAATCCTCCCGTCCGCTCCCAGTTTTTCTTCCGCCATCCTCACGGCCCGGCTGATTTCGGCGACGGCGGCGACTTCCCGTTTTTCCCTGACCCGCACATTGACCAGCACCTGGGGGAGGGGAACCATCACCTTGGCCAGTTCGGCAAGGGATTTCTGCTCCCGCTGCACGATGGCCAAAAGCTGGAGGGCGGAAATCATGCCGTCACCGGTGGTGTTGTGGTCGAGAAAAATCATGTGCCCCGACTGCTCGCCGCCAAAATTGTAACCGCCCCGGCGCATCTCCTCCACCACGTAGCGGTCCCCCACGGAGGTGCGCACCACCTTCCCTCCCATCTGGCGCAGAGAAACTTCCAGACCCATGTTGCTCATCACCGTGGCCACCAGGGTTTCCCTGGCGAGCCTTTTTTCCGTCAGCATCCGTCGGCCGCAGATGGCCATGATCTTGTCCCCGTCCACCACCTCGCCGAATTCATCAACGAAGATCACTCGGTCGGCATCCCCGTCCAGAGCCAGGCCAAGATCGGCCTGATGCTCCACCACCGCGGCGGCGACCACCTCGGGATGAAGGGAACCGACGCCGTCGTTGATGTTGGTCCCGTTAGGGTTGGCGCCGACGGTGACCACCTCGGCCCCCAGTTCCGACAGCACTTCGGGAGCCACCTTGTAAGCCGCGCCGTGAGCGCAATCGACAACAATTTTCAACCCTTTGAGGGTGAGATCGTTGGGAAAGGAGTGTTTGATGAAAACAATGTAGCGTCCGCGGGCGTCATCGATACGGGCCGCCTTGCCCACTTCCCCCCCCGTGGAGCGGAGGTTGTCGATCTTGGAGGAAAAAACCAGTTCCTCGATCTTCCTCTCCACTTCGTCGGGAAGTTTGAAACCCTGTGAGCAGAAAAACTTGATGCCGTTGTCCTCAAAGGGGTTGTGAGAAGCGGAGATCACCACGCCGGCATCGGCCCGCATGGATGAAGTAATAAAGGCAATCCCCGGCGTCGGCAACGGCCCCACCAGGAGCACATCACAGCCCATGGAACATATTCCCGCCGCCAGGGCGTTTTCGATCATATAGCCGGAAATGCGGGTATCCTTGCCGATGACGATACGCGTCCGCTTGTTCCCTTCTTTGAATACATGGGCGGCGGCCCGTCCCAGCTTGAGAACATTTTCCACCGCCAACGGTCCGACATTGGCCACGCCGCGCACACCGTCGGTGCCGAACAACTGTTTCTCCATGAACGATTCCTTCCACTTTCTATCTTTGAGATCCGATCGATTTTTCAGATTTTTCAGATTTTTCAGGTTCTACGGGCTCCGGTTCAGGCAGCTTCTCCAGGGCAACCCGCACCGCCACATCCCGGACATCCTTCAGCGAGGTATGATTGCCGACGAGATTGATCTGCGCCCGGACCGAAAAACTTTCCATGACACCATCGAGGTTGATCGGTTCGGTGACGACCTCGCGGACAGTTTTGATTTCATTTCGGGCACCCTGGATGGTCACCATGTTGGGGTTGACCTCAACCCCGGACAGCCGGTATCCCTTGGGGGGGGTACCGTTCATCGGCACCCGCACCGGAACCGTCGCTTCAGCAATCACCTCCAGGCGAACATCAAGAATCGACGGAGAAAGCCGCGAAATCTTCAGAGCACTGGGAACCTGAATGCGGTTTTCCAGACGTCCGAAGCTGGTCACCCCGGCATGGGCTCCCTTGAGATCGACCGTCAGGCTGAAATCGCTGGGGCGCAGATTGGAGAGTATGGTCCGGGGACCGCTGACGCGGACATCGACCACACTGGGAACGTCATTGACGACCATCAACCCTTTGGGGATGTTCTTGAGTTCCAGGGGGACGGAAAAACCGATTTCGGAGGTCTGTTCCCCCGTGACAAAAAACCACAGGATCAATGCGAGGAACAGAGAGAGCAGCTTGACCGACCAGTTTTGGGTAATTGCCTTGATCATCGGTTCTTCATTTTCCCTTGATCCGGTGAAATTGTGCCGGGAGAGCCCTGCTTCACCATCATTTTTTCTGTTCCAGAAGACGTTTGAGCAAGCGCCGCAGGGTGGAGGAATCAAGGTCGCGAGTGATTTTCCCGCCCACCACCACCGAAATCTTTCCGGTTTCCTCGGAGACCACGACCACCACGGCGTCGACCAGTTCGGTCAAGCCGATGGCGGCCCGATGGCGGGTGCCGAGACTCTTGCTGATATCGGGATTCTGGGAAAGGGGCAGAAAACAGCCGGCACGTTTCAGACGGCCGTGCTGAATCACCACGGCCCCGTCGTGGATGGGGGAATAGGGGAGAAAGATGGAGGTGATCAGATCCCCTGCCACCTTGGCGTCGATCTCGACGCCGATCTCGAGCATATCGCGAAGCCCCGTTTCCCGTTCGATGACGATGAGCGCGCCAATCTTTTTGCTGGCCAGGGTCACGCATCCCTTGACCAGTTCCTCGATGATTTCTGTCTCTTGGGGATAGGAGGCGTCGGTGAAAAAGGGATTCTTGCCGACATGGATCAGGGCGCGGCGTATATCGTTCTGGAAGAGAACGACAATGACCAGCACCAGGGAGGAAAGAAAGCCGTCCAACATCCACTGCAGAGTGAACAGGCTGCCGACCTTGGAACCGAGATAGACAAGGAAGATAATGGCCAGGCCGAACAGCATCTGAACGGCCCTCGTCCCCTGGATGAGAAGAATGATCCGATAGATGATGAAGGCGACCAGCAGGATGTCGACCACATCAAGCCATCGAAAATTCATGAACAGTTCCCAGATCTCGCTCATGCTCTCCGGCTCGGCGCCGCCCCTCCTCCGGCGCGGCGGCTGCAAACAGCCCATGCAGTCAGGGCGGCATCCTTGGCCGGTCCGACATCATGGACTCGAAAGATTTTGGCCCCCGCCGCGACCCCCAGGGCAATGGTAGCCAAGGTGCCGTAAAGGCGATCCTTGGGATTAGACCGTCCGAGAAGAGAGCCGATAAAACTTTTGCGGGAGGTCCCCAGCAATACCGGGAGACGCAACGCCTGAAGCTCTCCCAACCGCCCCAGCAATTCCAGGTTGCCGGAAAGATCCTTGGCGAAGCCGATGCCGGGATCGATGGCCAAACGGCGGCGCGGTATCCCGGAGGCCACGGCCTTATCCGCCTGAGCGGATAAAAAGGCGATCACCTCGGCGACCAGATCCCGGTAAAGGGTGTCGTTCTGCATTTCCGGAGGGGCACCTCGGGTATGCATGATAAAGAGACCGGCTCCCCCTTTCGCCACCACCCGGGCCATCTCGGGATCGAATTGAAGTCCGCTGATGTCATTGACGAAGGCGGCGCCGGCTGAGATAGCCGCACCGGCCACGGCACTTTTCCAGGTGTCTACGGACAGGGGAACCGCCACTTCCCGACGCAATCTCTCCACAACCGGAACGACCCGCTCCATCTCCTCGGCTGCCGACACCGCGGAAGCCCCGGGCCGCGTGCTCTCACCGCCGACATCGATGATGTCCGCCCCCTCGGCAGCCAAACGCCGCCCCTGGGCCACGGCATCCTCGATTCGTGAAAAGCGCCCGCCGTCAAAAAAGGAATCTGGGGTAACATTGAGAATACCCATGATGCAGGGGCGGGAAAGATCGAGAGAGCACCGGTTTCCCTCCAGACAAACAGAAAAGGCTTCAGCCTCCGGAGCGGAGGGCACAGAGCCTCTTTCCGCCTCGGCAGGGTTCATTCCTCTCCACCGGCCGAGGGATGTATGTCCACCGCCTCAACGACCCCTGTTCCGGCCGAAGAATCTCCCTCCGTCGCTTTAACGCCCTCTGCTCCGGCCTCATCTCCGCCGAAAACAAGACGACGGATTTCATCGCCATCGACGGTCTCCCGCTCCAGGAGAGCCTGAGCGATCAATTCCAGTTTGTCCTTGTTCTTTTCAAGAATTTTTTTGATGCGGTTGTAGTTCCGGGTCACAATGTCCCGGATTTCGGTATCGATAATGACTGCCGTATTCTCGCTGAAATTTTTCATGTGGCCGAAATCCCGGCCGAGGAATATCTCCCCTTCCTTTTCGCCGAAGGCCAAGGGACCGAGCTTTTCGCTCATTCCCCATTCGCAGACCATCTTGCGGGCGATGGCCGTCGCCCTCTCGATATCATTGGAAGCACCGCTGGTAATACTGCCCAGAACCACCTCCTCCGCCACCCGGCCGCTCATCAGGGTGCAGATCAGAGCCTCAAGCCCTTCCTGGTTTTCATTGTACTTGTCTTCCTGGGGAAGATACATGGTCACCCCAAGGGCGCGTCCACGGGGGATTATGGAAACCTTGTGCACCGGATCGGTACCCGGAATGAGCAGCGCCGCCAGAGCGTGCCCCGCTTCATGAACGGCGGTGATGCGCTTCTCCTTCTCGGTGATGACCAGGGAGCGGCGCTCGGAACCCATAAGCACTTTATCCTTGGCTTGTTCAAAATCATCCTTGTCGACCAGGTTCTTGTTGCCGCGGGCCGCCAGCAACGCCGCCTCATTGACCAGATTGGCAAGATCGGCGCCGGAAAAACCGGGGGTGCTTTTGGCCACGATGTCGAGGTCGACATCGGGAGCCAGAGGAATTTTGCGGGAATGAACTTTAAGGATCATCTTGCGCCCCTTGACATCGGGGCGGGGCACCACCACCTGACGGTCGAAGCGGCCAGGGCGCAGCAGCGCCGGGTCGAGAACATCGGGACGGTTGGTGGCGGCGATCAGAATAACCCCTTCGTTGGATTCAAAACCGTCCATCTCCACCAGCAGCTGATTGAGGGTCTGCTCCCGCTCGTCATGTCCGCCTCCCAGTCCGGCGCCACGGTGGCGCCCCACGGCGTCGATCTCGTCAATGAATATGATGCAGGGGGCATTTTTCTTCCCCTGGACGAAAAGATCGCGCACCCGGCTGGCGCCGACACCGACGAACATCTCCACGAAATCGGAGCCGGAAATTGAGAAAAAGGGCACTCCGGCTTCGCCGGCAATGGCCCGCGCCAGAAGGGTCTTTCCGGTACCGGGAGGACCGACCAGCAGTACTCCTTTGGGAATGCGGCCGCCGAGGCGGGAGAACTTCTTAGGATCCTTGAGAAAGGAGACGATTTCCTCCAATTCATCCTTGGCTTCGTCGATTCCGGCCACGTCCTTGAAGGTGATCTGGCCCTGGGTTTCGGAGAGAAGCTTGGCCCGGCTTTTACCGAAGCTCATCGCCTTTCCTCCCCCGGACTGCATCTGGCGCATGAAGAAAACCCAGACGGCGATCAGCAGAAGAATAGGTCCCCAGGAAGCCAGCATGGTGATCCAGAAACCGCGATCTTCCTCGGGCTTGACATCGATCAGCACCCCTCTCTCCCGCAGTTCGGCGACCAGATTGGGGTCATCGGGAACAAAGGTTTTGAACAGGGTGTTGTCCTTGAGCTTCCCCTTGATGTCGGAACCCTGGATGGTCACTTCCTGAATCTGACCGTTTTCCAGCGCCGACAGGAAGTTGGAATAGGAAATCTGCTGCTGCTCCGGACTTTTTTGGGTCATCATGTTGAAAAGCAGAATCATGACCAGGGAGATGACCAGCCACAGAGCCAGATTTTTATAGAATTGATTCACCTCTACACCTCGGAAAAGGGAAACAGCGGAAAATCCCCACGGTTCAACCGTGGCAAGATGTCCCGAATGCGCTGTAAACAAAGGAAAAATCAGGTACGACGGACGAAAAAAACGATCTCGACCGAGATGCCCGAAAAATAATTAAAGAATGGTTACCCCGGCTGCCTCAGCAAGCGCCGCAACGTTTTAACAACCTGCTAAATTGATTGAAAATTTAACACAACTATAAAAACTATCACAAGGAAAGATTTGCCGACGCCGGTTCGGGGGTGAAAGTCAGACGCAAAATTCTGGCCGTTTTTGCTTCCGGAGAATAAAGGGTGCTACGCCTCAGCCCCGCCACCCAGAGAATTGCATCGGTCAGCACCAATGGTACCCGATGCCGCTGGTGAAAAGCGAGTTTCAGATCGATGAAAAGCTCTTTGACCTTTTTGCTTCCCTTCATGCCGGCCGGCAGAAAGCGATCACCGGCCCTGTAGGATCGAATCGTAAGGGGGAAAGCCACCTCATCGGCAGCGAATTCCACGTTCCAGCGATCTTCTCCCTGCGGTTTTTCCGTCTCCAAAATCACCAGTTTACCTACCCCTGGGATAACCACCTCTCCGGGGCCCGGCACTGTCAGAGAAAAGGGTTTCGGAAAATCAGGCCGTTTTTTGAACAGCCACAATTGGTCATAGTCCCGCCCCGCCCAACAACCGGAAAGGAGGGCTTCCGCATGGGGGTTGGCGGAGGAGAGAACCTTCTCCAGAACCTCGAACTGGCGCCAGGACAAGCCCAGCGGCGTTTCCCGGAGCATTTCCAGAACACGGCGCAGCAGCCTTCTCCTCACCGCCACCGGGAACTCCCGCAGATCCCCAAGGGCAACGCACCATCCCCCTTCGACCGGCTCGGCGACGGACGGCAGCAGCCTCTCTTCTTCCGCTCGCCAGAAATCCTCGTCCGCGGCGAAAAATTCCGCCAGCCGGCCGAGTTGCTCTTCGACTGCGGGATTGAATTCTCGCAGCAAGGGGAGAAGTTGATGACGGATGCGATTGCGGGAGAAACGGCAATCCTGATTACTCATATCCTCAACGAAGACGATACCGTTTCTTTGAAGATATTCAAGAATCTGCCGGCGGGAAAAAGGCAGGAGGGGGCGAATAAATCGTCCCCGCCGAAGGCGCATGGCCGCCAGGCCGGTCGGTCCGGTTCCCCGCAGGATGCGATAAAGAATGGTCTCGGCCTGGTCATCCCGGTGATGCCCGAGGGCAATGACCTCGCATCCGGCCTCCTCTGCGACTCTGATCAGAAAGGAGCGCCGCAGATCGCGGGCGGTTTCTTCAATTCCCCGGCCCTGTTTTTCGGCGATTTCGGGCACATCGATCCTCTCAAGCTTCAGGGGAACTTCCCAGGAAGCGCAAAGTTGACGGACGAACTCCCCATCCATGGACGACTGCTCCCGAATTCCATGATCGAGATGGGCGGCCCATAGGCGCAAACGGTAAGGCATGGCGAGGGTTCGCAGCAGACTCAGAAGAGCGACGGAATCGGGCCCACCGGAGACAGCGACCAGAACCCTCTCCCCCCCGGTCAGCAGCCGGTGTTGTTTCACTATCTGGAAAAATCCTCGCTCCATCCCGGCGAACCCTGATCGATCCAGTGCAAAAAGCAAAACCCCTCCTGACTTCAGGAAGGGTTCGCATATCTTGGTGGCGGTGCAGAGATTCGAACTCCGGACACTGCGGATATGAGCCGCATGCTCTAACCAACTGAGCTACACCGCCAAAATGCTTTCAGGGACTTGGAAGTTCGCCCCGGCCAATCGAGGTAAAACCGTAAAACGATCTTTTGCAACCCCGCCATAACGACAAACCTCCCTTCGGGAGGCTTGAAATTTGGTTGCGGGGGAAGGATTTGAACCTCCGACCTTCGGGTTATGAGCCCGACGAGCTACCTGACTGCTCCACCCCGCGACATTCCGCATGGTAACGGTTTTTTTAACCCGGTTAATATAGCCAAGAACGAAGGCCGTAGTCAAGAGGTTTTTGCCGATAAAGAGGAAGAAGGCCACCCCCTTGATTACAACTGTTTGATCAGCACATCCATCTTTTCTTCCTTGCGCAGCCGTTGGGCGACCGGGGCCGCAGCTCCGCGATCCTCATAGGGTCCAACCATGGCCCGGAACCAGACCCCTTTCCCCGGCAGCTCGACTTCCACAACCACACCGGGGAAACCCTTCTTCCGCAATCGCTGTATCAACGCTTCCGCATCCTGCTGTTTGCGGAAAGAACCGACCTGGACGGCAACCTTTCCCGGCACCGGGGAAGTCATTGCCGAAACGGATATCGGCGCAGGAGCGGAAACAGGTGCCGGTGAGGAAACGGAAGGGACGGGCGCCGCGGACGCTGGAACCCTGGGAGCAGACACCGGAGCCGGGGCCGAAGCCGCCACGGATTTGGCGACCGTCTTTGGCGGTTCCACCGGGGGAGTGTTGAGGCCGGTTCCCAGAGGCTGCCCCTGCGAACGGGGCAAAGTCTCGTAAAAGGTCAGTTTGCTCTCCAGCTCCTCTTTGGCCTGTGGTGCTTGAGGCGGGGAAACCGTCGCCGCCGGCTTGTCGACGGTGACCGGAATCCGAGGGGCCGTCTCTGTTACCGTGCCGGCAGCTGGCACCGGGGCGACCCGCTTCCCCATCATGATCCCCAGGAAAAAACTGGCCAGAGACACAAAAAGAACCAGCCCCATCATCCACAGGGCATGGTTTTTTTCCAATCTTTTTCGGGTCCGGGTCGGTATCTGGCTGGTCATGGCAAACCCTTCCTTTCTCTACATCTTTTCGGGAGCCGAAATACCAAGAATCGAGAGAGCGCTGGCAATCACCGTCTGGATGCAGTTTACCAGATAAAGACGAGCGGAGGTAGTTTTGACATCTTCCCCGACTACTCGGTGGCGATTGTAGTAGGCATGAAACTGAGTAGCCAACTCCTGCAGATAGGCGGTCAAACGATGAGGTTCAAAAGCCCGTCCGGCCGCCGCCACCACCTCGGGAAACTGGGCCAGCAGTTTGGTCAAGGTCAATTCCTCGGGCAGGCCCAGAGCGGAAAAATCGACTGCGTCCCGCGACGGTTGTTCCATCCCCTCCTCCGAGGCCTTTCTCTTGATGCTGCAGATACGCGCATGGGCATACTGAACATAATAAACGGGATTGTTGGCACTCTGCTCCTTAGCCAGTTCAAGGTCGAAATCAAGCTTGCTGTCGGAATGCCGACTCAGAAAATAGTAGCGGCAGGCATCGGTCCCGACCTCATCCATCACCTCGCGCAAGGTGACGAACTCCCCGGAACGGGTACTCATAGCGGCCGGAGCCCCACCGCGAAGAAGATTGACCAACTGAACCAGAACGACCTGCAAGGCCTCCTTGTCGCGCCCCAAAGCGGCCACAACGGCTTTCATCCGGGGGATGTAGCCATGATGATCGGCCCCCCATATATCGATCACCAGATCGAAGCCACGTTCGAATTTTTCCTTGTGATAGGCGACATCGGAGGCAAAATAGGTGGTCACGCCGTTGCTCCGCAACATGACCCGATCCTTGTCATCCCCAAACCGGGTTGACTCGAACCAGAGGGCCTCGTCCTTTTCGTAGGCAAAGCCCTTTTCCCGCAGATAGTCGATCCCCTTCTGGATCTCGCCCCGTTCGTAGAGGCTCCGCTCGCTGTACCAGTTATCGAAACGGACGCCGAAATCCTCAAGATCGGCGGCGATACCTGCAAGGATCCTGCTTCCTCCAAAATCGGTGAGGAAGGGGACGGTCTCCTCCTCCGGCGCCTTCAGTAGCTGCTCCCCTTTTTCCGACAGCACTTCCTGGGCAAGATCGCGGATATACTCCCCCTGATAGCAGTCGCCGGGGAATTCCACCGTCTCCCCGAGCAGCTCCCGGCAGCGCAGAAGAATGGAGCGCCCCAAGGTCTGCATCTGGTTGCCGGCGTCATTGATGTAATACTCCCGCTCCACCTGATAACCGCATGCTGCCAACAGGGAGGCCAGGGCATCGCCGGTCGCGGCGCCGCGGCCGTGACCGATGTGGAGCGGCCCGGTGGGGTTGGCGCTGACAAATTCCACCTGGACCCGTGTTCCGGCGCCAAAACCCTGCCGCCCGAAACCCCGCCCCTGCTCGGCGATTTCATCCAGGACACCATACCAGCAGCGGGGAGTGAGAAAAAAGTTGATGAAGCCGGGACCGGCGATTTCGACGCGGGTGAAGATATCCTCCTCGCGACTCAGTGCCCGCATCAGGGCCTCCGCCACCTTTCTTGGCGCAGACTTTTCTTTTTTGGCCAGGATCAGCGCCAGATTGGTGGCAAAATCCCCATGATCGGGATTGGCAGGCACCTCCACCATGATCTCGGCAGGGACTTCACCTGAGACCAGCGAGCCGTTCTGGTAACAGCGGGCCAGCGCCTCCCGCAGCAACTGCCTAAGGGTATCCTTCATTGTCGCCACCACTTTCCACAACCACAGTGTCCCGACCAAGCGGCGCCGGAACAAAATCAAATCAAGAACCAAAATTCAGATATGCTAACTTTGACACCACCTGCTGTCAACACCGACCAGTCAACCAAGACCCTGTTTCAGCCGTTTTTCGGAGCAAGACCATCTTGCGGTTACCTTCTGCTTCCAGCACGCTCGATGCCAGCGATACAACCACCATATGACCGCAAAAACATAGCCCCGGCGGGCAGAACCGGGGCCTCAAATGTCCAAAAACTGCCAATTCCAAAAGGATTGATCAGAGGGCGGGGCCATCTATCGTAACAGCTTTGCCCTGGGGCGGGAAAACATAAATGATTTCGTTTTCTCTTGCCATCCTCAAATCCCGGCGGGCGATGTCCTCGATGAATCTCCGGTCGGAACGCAGGCCGCGAATTTCCTCAGCCAATCGATCGTTCTTTTCGGATAGCCTGGCGATTTCCTGCTGCAGCATATCCCGCTGCCTGGAGACATCCACAACCCGCAACACCCCCCGTTCCCCAAACAGCGCCATAGCCAGAAAAGCGGCAACGATCAGAATCGCCCACCACGGCAATTTCCACCAGGCGGACGGCGCCAGTTCGGAAGGCTGAGTCATCTGTCACTCCATATTTTGGTGAGATGGGTTCGACAAAACGGATCAGGTTTACTCAAAGCTAATCAAATCTGCAATTTTCTTCAAGTTCTTTTCCCCGATTCCTTTAACTTTCAACAGATCCCCGGTTGTTTTAAAAGGACCGGAGGACTGCCGCTGGGCAATGATTTTTTCCGCTGTCTTCTGGCCGATGCCCGGCAGGGTTATCAATTCATTGATGTCAGCCGTATTGACATTGACCGTTCGGGTCACCTTCTGCATCGATGATTCTTCAGTTCTGGGGGCACTCTGCGCCGCCCAGGAAACCGTTGAAAACCCGATGGACAGAAGGGAAAACAGTGCTCCGAATACCACCACCTGTTTAAACAGGCCACTCATTCGTTTCATTTTGACAATCTCCTTTCTGAACCCTTGTGGACTCTCCCACCACAACCCCGACGGGGGCGGGGGAAGAATTCCAGATTGATTTGGCCGATGGCCGAGAACCATTCATCTCACCAATATCTAATTAAGCAAATTTAATGCCCAAAAGACGTTGGTTTTCGGCTCTCGCGGTCCAGAAAAGATTTTTCTTATTATAACACGCCGAACATGTGGCCGAGGCCCTTCAGAGCGAAACTGACCATCACCTCTTTTTCCCTGCCGCCTCCATCATCCGTTCTGTCGCGGAAGGTTACAAAAAGGCTCCAGCACTGAAATCGCCATTCGGCGTTCAGCACATGCTCCAGATCGTTTCCCTTGTCACGAAGATCATAGCGGCCATGATAGTTCAGGAAAAGCGGATCAAGCACAGCCAGGGATAAATTGCCGCTGAGATATTCATATTCCTCGTCGCGAAAACTGTAACCTATTCCGATGCGGTTGCCGTGCTGATCATTAACCCCAGTCCTGATGCGGAGAAGATCCAAAGCCTCCCGCTCGGGATTCATGTCATAGGTTCCATCCACATCCAGATAACTCCAGGTAGTGGGCCGAAGAATCATTTCGGCGCGGATGGCGGAAAAGGGACGCAAAGGATCATCCCCCGGATCCCGATCGCGCCGTGACTCACGGATGTCAAAATCCTGTCCGAGGCGGAAATAGAGGAATTCATGGTAGGTAGCCTCCCTCCCCTCTTTCTCGATCCGCGCCGTCAACCGGTTGATCAAGGCGTAGGAGAGCCGGTTCTGCGGTTCGATATCGTCCAGATGGTCGAACTGGGGGAATTCATCCTGGTTCTCAGGGGGAATGTAGGAATAGCGGATCTCCGGCTGCAGGACATGGCGGATCTTTTTGATCGACTTTCCGTCAGGATGATAGATCCGGGAAAAACGGTTGGACAGAGCCACGCTGAAATCGACCAGGGCGTCGTCGGCATCCTGTTCAGAGGTCCAGTAGAGGCGCTGGGTCAGGCCGAGTTCCGCCTCCAACTCCGCCAGTCCGCCCGGCTTGAGGACCGCCGCCAAATAGGGGCGCAGCAGCATCCGGTCTCCCGTTTCCCCTTCGCGGCGCCAGAAATGGTTGTAGGAACTGTCAAAACCATAAAAAAGAGGGGTCTCGCCGAACCGTTTGCGGATCAGAGAAAAACGGGCCTCGGGCAGTCTCTGGACGATGTCGTCGGTGCTTTGCCGAAGGTCCTTGATGTATTTCATCTGCGCCCCGAGGTTCAGTTTTTCCCAGTTGCGCTGGGCGAAGATAACCGACTCGACGGTTTCCCGGTTATACTCCTCGGCTTCCTGCCCGAAGTCCTCGAAAAAGTCCTTCTCATCAACATATTCGACATCCGCGACCAGTCTCACCCGGCCCGGCAGAACACCGTCATGCTCCCAGGAAAAAGCCGATCGATCTCCCCCTTCGTCGAGGCCGGTGACATGATAGAGGTTAAATTTTCCCCGATTGTCGTTGGGTGCGATGTAGCGATACTCGACCCCTTTCCCCAAACCGAGACGGGAGAGGTAATCGAGATGAAAGGTAGCATCGGTGCTGCGTGAGATAGCCCAGTAAAAGGGTTGATGGATCTGCATCCCCCGGTTTTCGGAGTAGCCGTAGCGGGGAATGAGAAAGCCGCTTTTCCGATCACTCACCGGATAGAATAGATAAGGAAAATAGAGAACCGGAAGATCCTTGAGATAGAAAAAAACATGTTTGGCGCGGGCGTAATCGTCGAGGGTGACATTGACCTTGCGGGCCTGGAAACGCCAGGCCGGCTGGTCCCCATCGCAGGTAGTGAAACTGGCCTCCTCGGCCATGAAATTCTTCTCGTCAAGGCGGTGCAACTCCTTGGCATCCAAATGAAAATTGTTCTCTTTGAGAAAGGCTTTGCCCTGGTGCAACCGGCCTTTGCCGGTTCCCAGATTCAACTCGAAACTCTCTGCCGACAGGCTATTCCCCTCTTTATCGATGAGCCGCACCTGGCCTTCCCCGGAAGCCTCATCGTCGTCGGGGTTCCATTTCAGATGATCGGAAAAGAGGCTCCATTCTCCCCGTTGCAGAAAGACTTCCCCATCCGCCAGGTAGTTGCCGCTGTCAGGATCGAAGCTGAGTTTATCGGCCTCCACGGTAACCGGCAGGGGGTCGTTTTTTTTCATTGGACTGATGGCGCCCACCTCACCAGGAAAGAAAAAACCGAGGATGGCAACACCCAAAATCCCCCAAAAGAGGGAAACCCTCCAAATCATCATGGCTTCATCTCCATCTTGTCCAGAACATCGCGTACCGCCCCGACAATGTAAAGAGAACCAGCTATGAGGATGGTCTCGCCACCCTGTCTCTTCTTCACCGCCATCCGGAAAGCGCTCTGCGGATCGGGGAACACCTCGGCGGGAACCCCCCGCCGGATCGATTCCTCCGCTAACTGATTTGGGGGGATGAAAGTCTCTCCGGCAGCCACAGTGCAATATAAGGCCTTGCTGCGGGGAAGGAGCGGAGCGAGGATAGCCTGGACATCCTTGTCCCATTTTATCCCGACCACCCAGTGGATGCCGTCGATCCCTTCAGTCTCCAGATATTGGGCCAGAACCTCCGCTCCGGCGGCATTGTGGGCGCCATCCAGAAGCACCCGCGGCAGGTTTGGCCACCACTCGAGACGGCCCGGCCAGCGGACCTGTTCCACCCCTCTTCTCATGGCGGATTCGGAAACGGGATAGCCCGCCTCCCGAACCACCTCTGCGGCACACAGGCTCATGGCCAGGTTGGCGTGCTGGTGCTCCCCGGGCAGGGATGGGCGCAAATCGTCGAGGACGCTTCCCCTGCCCCGGTAGGAGAAGGTCCGCCCTTTCGATACGACGCCAAAATCCCGTTCCCACAAACGCAGCGGTGAAGCAGTGGCGGAGACCCTGTTCAGAAGAACCGCCAGCACCTCGGGTGGTTGGGCGCCGATGATTACCGGCCTCTGCTTTTTGATGACAGAGGCTTTTTCCGCGGCGATCCTGGCCAGGCTGGTCCCCAGATAGTTGGTGTGGTCCAGGGAAATGGGGGTAATCAGGGAGGCCAAGGGCGAAACCAGAACGGTGGCATCCAACCTGCCCCCCATGCCGGTTTCGACTACGGCGAAATCGACCCGCCGATGTTCAAAGCAAAGAAAAGCCATCGCCGTGGCAAATTCGAAGAAGGTGGCGCTCCGCCCCGGTGTCCTTTTCCTCACCTCGGCGACGAGTTCCGTCACCTCCGGATCGCTGACCGTTTCTCCATCGATGCGAATACGCTCATTGAAACTCTGCAAATGGGGCGAAGTGTACAAACCGGTCCGGTAGCCGGCGGCGCTCAGAATCGCCGCCAGGCCGGAGGCCGTAGAACCCTTGCCGTTGGTGCCGGCCACATGAAGAGTGACAAATTGTTTCTGCGGATGATCGAGATCGCTCAGCAGCAGGGCAATATTCCTCAACCCCAGCTTGATCCCTGTCTGACGCAGTCCGCAAAGGAATTCGATACTTTTCCCGTAGTCCACGATCAGCTTTTGGTAAAGATGCGCAAGATCTGGGAGAGACGATCCTTCATCTCCTGGCGGCGGACGATTATGTCGATCATGCCGTGAGCCAGCAGATACTCGGCCCGCTGAAACCCCTCGGGAAGTTCCTGGCGGATGGTCTGTTCAATAACCCGAGGACCGGCAAAACCGATCAGCGCCCTGGGTTCGGCGATGTTGACATCCCCCAGCATAGCGAAGCTGGCCGTCACTCCCCCTGTCGTGGGATCGGTCAGTACCGAAATATAGGGTACCCCCGCTTTTTTGAGTCGGCTCAAGGCGGCGCTGGTCTTGGCCATCTGCATCAACGACATGATGCTCTCCTGCATCCGCGCCCCGCCGGAAGAGGAAAAAATCAGCAGCGGCAGTTTTCTCTCCAGACTCTGCTCAACGGCGCGGGTGATTTTTTCGCCCACCACCGAGCCCATGCTCCCCCCCATGAAAGCGAACTCCAGAACCGCAACAATCACCTGTAGTCCATTGATGGTCCCCTCGCCACAAACCACGGCATCGTTTTTGCCGCTTTTTTTGATCGAATTCTTGATCCGGTCCCGGTATTTCTGGGAATCCTTGAAATCGAGGAAGTCCTCGGAACGGAGGTCGGCGTCCATTTCCAAAAAAGACCCCTGATCGAGGATCAGTTTGATCCTCTCGGTGGCCGATATCCGGAAATGGTAGTCACACTTGGGGCAGACGTTCAGATTCCGTTCGATTTCCTTGGTATAGATGATCTCCTGGCAGTTTTTGCACTTCGTCCAGACCCCTTCCGGCATATGAACCTTTTTGGACGCTACCGGCGAAAGGGGGGCTTTCGCTTTTTTGAACCAAGACATATCTGAACCTCTCGCTTTTCAGAAGACAGGTTGCTGACCTGATGTCATCCCGATGGCAAAACGCCGGACAATCGGGTCCCCTGCTTGATCCTGCGGGCAAACTCCCGCACCTCCGTCTCCAATTGCGGAGAACCACCATGGCTGGCGATAATCTTGACCAACGCGCTGCCGACCACCACTCCATCGGCAAAGGTGGCCACGGCCGCCACATCTTCAGGAGTGGCAATGCCGAAACCGACCACCACCGGAACCGTACTGAGCCGCCGCAGCTCGCGGACCTGCTCCATGATGCCGCCGGCATCGATTTCCCTGGAACCGGTCACTCCGGTCATAGAGACAAAATAGAGAAAACCTTGCCCCTTGGGGGCCAGTTCGGCCATTCTCCAGGGCGGGGTCGTCGGTGCCAGCAGGGTCACCAGGTCGATCTCTTCCTTTTGCAGCCGGAAGTTGAGATCGGCGGCCTCCTCGGGCGGCAAGTCAACCACTAACAGGCCATCCACCCCGGCACATCCGGCATCGCGGGCGAAATTCTCCAGCCCATAACGAAAAACCGGATTGTAATATCCCATGAGGACGATGGGCACCTCGCTTCGCCGCCGGATCCGGCG
>JAAZDE010000109.1 GCA_012512925.1 Desulfuromonadaceae bacterium | reverse complement strand
TTCGACCATCAGCACCAGCAGGGCGACAATCAGGATACCCAGCGGGACGTTGCAGAAGAAGATGCTGCGCCAGCCGAGGGACTCCGTCAGCAGGCCTCCCGCGTAGGGTCCGACGGCCAGGCCGATATAGACGGCGGCGACATTGAAGCCGATCGCTCGTCCCCGCTCGCCGGCGGGAAAAACCGAGGAGATGATGGCCAGCCCGGTGGCCATGATCATCCCCCCGGCCAGGCCTTGGGCCACCCTCCCCGCCAGCAGCCAGACAATGCCGCTGCTGAAGCCCAGGCCCAGGGAGCTGACGCTGAAGAGAACCACGCCGGCGGTGAAAAGCAGCTTGCGGCCATAGAGATCGGCCAGCTTTCCTGCGGGCACCAGGGCGACCGCGGCGCTCAAAAGATAGATACTGACAACCCAGTTGAGCATCGCGGCGCTGAGGCCGAATTCCCGCTGGATGACGGGGAGAGCCAGATTGACCGCCGACAGCATGAAGGGCATCATGAAAGCGGTCAGAGTGGCGACGATGAGAACGGCGCGGCGCAGTCCCTTTTCCGCAGTCACGAAGCCCCTCGCTCGGACGCCGGGGGAAAAGCGGCGGCATGACTGCCAGCCCTGTTTGTTCTTGAAATGTTCCCCACATCCTCCACCGCAATATAAATGCAGGGAACGATGACCAGGGTGATGATGGTGGCGAACAGCACCCCGAAACCCAGGGACAAGGCCATCGGGATCAGATAACGTGCCTGCCGCGAGGTTTCGAAGATCATCGGCGCCAGGCCCCCGAAGGTGGTCAGTGTAGTCAGCAATACCGGGCGGAAACGGCGGATGGCGGCCAGATGGATCGCCTCGGTGACACTCTCCCCGGCCTGGCGGCGGCGGTTGGCCAACTCGATCAGCATCAGGGAATCGTTCACCACCACCCCCGACAGCGCCACCACCCCGAGCATGCTCATCACGCTCAGGCTGTACCCCATCAGCCAATGGCCGAGCACCGCGCCGACAATGCCGAAGGGAATCGCCAGCATGACGATGGCCGGCTGGATGTAGCTGCGAAAAGGAACCGCCAGCAGGGCGTAGATGGCCAGCAGCGCCAGCATCAGGCCGCGGTTGAGACTCTCCATGCTTTCCGCGATATCGGCCTGCCTCCCTTCGAAACTGAAGTTCAATCCGGGGTACTTGTCCATCAACTCCGGCAGCGTGTCCCGCTTGACCGCCGCCAGAATCAGGTTGGTCTGGTGCGGCGGATCGACATCGGCGGTCACCGAAACCACCCGCCGACCGGAACGCCGGCGGATGTCGGTGTAGGCCCGTCCCCGCTCCACCTCCACCGCCTCCCGCAAGGGGATTTCGACACCAACGGGAGAACGGAGAACCAACTCCTCCAGATGAAATTCGGAAACCCGCTCTTCTTCCGGCAGACGGACCATCACCTTGACCTCGTTGCGCCCCCGCTGCTGGCGCAAGGCCTCAGAACCGTAGAAGGAGTTGCGGACCTGATGGGCGACCCACCGGGCGGTCAGGCCCAGGGCCTCTCCCTCAGGACGGATCCGGAAATCGAGTTGCTCCTTGCCCCAGGAGAACCCGTCATCGATATCCTTGACGTTGGGGAAACCGGCCAGGCTCTCCGCCAGTTTTCCGGCGGCCGCTTCCAACACCTGGAGGTCGCGGTGGGACAGTTCGATGGTTATCGAGGCGCCGGACCCGGGGCCGCCGCGATCGGACATGAAACTGAGAGTTTCCACCCCGGCCACCGGCCCCAGCGCCTGGCGCCAGCGTTTGACAAACTCCGCCGTGTTGAGGGGACGTTCCTTCGGCGGCGTCAGATAAACCCGGACCTGGGCGGCGTGCCCCCCTCCCGCGCTGCCGTTGCTGGGGGTGATGCCGACCTCCGAATAGATGCCCTTGACCAGCTTCCCGCCGCCGTTTTCCGCCGCCACCTGCTGGGCCGCTTGAATGAGCCGCTGCTGAAGAGCCACTGTCCTTTTGACCGAAGAGCCGTAGGGAAGAACCACTTCGGCAAAGGCGTAGTCGGCCTCGATGCGCGGAAACAGCACCATCCCCATGCGGCCGCTCTTGACATAGGCCAGGGTCAGCAGCAAAAGAACCATCCCCAGGGCAATGACCAGATAACGTTGACGGAGACAGCGGCGCAGGAACGGCCCGTACACCTCATCCACCATGCGCAGGAACCACAGGCTGAAAAGCTGCTGACGGTGGTGCAGCCAGGCGTTGAACCCGGTACGCACCTTTTCCTGCTGGTGGGCCAGGTGAGCGGGGAGGATGAAAAGGCTTTCGACAAGGGAGATGATGAAGACGGTGATGACCACCAGGGGGATATATTTGTAGATTTTGCCGATCTCACCGGGGATGAAGAGTAGCGGTACAAAGGCGGCTATGTTGGTGAGGATGCTGAAATTGACCGGCATCGCCACCTCGCGGGCGCCATGGATGGCGGCCTGCAATGCCGGAAGCCCCGCCTGGCGGTATTTGTAGATGTTTTCCCCGACAACGATGGCGTCGTCGACAACGATGCCGAGGGCCACGATGAAAGCGAACATGGAGATCATGTTGATACTGACCGCCATGGCGGGGAGGAAAAGGAGCGAGCCCAGGAAGGAGATGGGAATCCCCAGGGCCACCCAGAAGGCGAGGCGCAGTTCCAGAAATATCCCCAGCAGCAGAAAGACCAGGAGCAATCCCAGGTAGCCGTTGTTGAGGAGCAGGGTGAGGCGCTGCTGGTAGATATCGGAGCGGTCGTAAAGGATCGCCAGTTCCACCCCGTCCCGGAGCTGAGGGCGGACCTTATCCAGATAGCCTTTGACGGCATCCGCCACCGACATCGGGGTCTGCTCGCCCACCCGGTAGATATCCACCAGCACCGAGGGTTTGCCGTTATAGACCCCGAAGCGGTCGGAGTCCTCGAAGCCGTCGATGATCTTAGCCATATCTTCCAGCACGACCTGGGTTCCGTCGTTGGCCGCCACCACCGGGATGCGGCCGAACTCCTCGCCGAAGTTGCGCCGCTCCATCATCCGCACCAACACCTCGCCGCCGTCGGTCTTGAGACCGCCGCCGGGCAGTTCGACGGAGGTCGCCCTCACCCTGGCGGCGATGTCGTCGAGGGTGAGGTTGTAGGCCCGCAACTGCCGCTGGGGCACCTCGATGGCGATCTCCAGATTGCGGATGCCGGAGAGATCGACCTGGGTCACCTCCTTGTCCTGGAGGAGGCCGTCGCGGATATCCTCCGCCGTGTCGCGCAGCACCCTTTCGGAAACATCTCCGAAGACCGCCACGGTGATGACCTGGCGGCGCCGGGTGTCGATCTTGACCACCGGCTCTTCCGCTTCCAGAGGAAAGGTGGTGATGCGGTCGACCTCGCTCTGGATGTCCTGAGCGAGACGCTGCAGATCGGCCCCTTCGATCATCTCGATCTGCACGGAGCCGCTCCCCTCGCGGGCCACCGCCGTCACTTTTTTGACCCCCTCGAGCCCCTGAACCGCCTCTTCCACGGCCAGAATGATCCCCTGCTCCACCTCCTCGGGGCTGGCCCCCGGATAGGAGACGGAAACCGTCACCCGGTCAAGATCGAATTCCGGAAAAACCTCCTGCTTGATCCGGGTGCCGTAGATCAGCCCGCCGACCAGAAGAACCAGCATGAACAGATTGGCGGCCACCGAGTTCCCCGCCATCCAGGCAATGGCTCCCCGCTGCCGGAAGGGAAGTTTTTTCGGATTCAGCGGTTCAGTCGCCATGCCCCTTCCCCACCGCAACAGGTTTCACAACCTCCTCGGCCAGCACCTCGACCGCCATCCCCTCCGCGGGGGCAGTCACCTCGGAGAGAACCAGACGTTCCCCGCCGTGGAGTTCCCCCTGAACCAGCAGGGTCTCCTTCTCCCGCCACGCCACCGTCACCCGGCGCAAGCGGAGCCGACCCTCCCCATCCACGATCCACACGGTATCGTCTTCCCGCAACGCCGTGCGCGGAATCCGCGCCACACGGGAAAGCCGGTTCCCCTCGATGGCCACCTGGACGAACTGGCCCAGCAAAAGCGGCGCGGCAACACGGTCGCCTTTTTTCCGCCCCAAAGGATCCGGGACCGACACCAGCGCCCTGGCCATCCGTCCCTGCTCTTCCAGATCCCCCAAGAGACGGATGACCCGCCCCGCCATTTCCCCTTCCTCGCCAAAGCGGACCAGGGCCCGTGCCCCCACCTCCCGCGGACTTGCCGGAACCGCGAACCAGCCGACCCGGTCCACCGGCACCGAAACCCGCACCCAATATTCATCCGTGCCGACCAGTTCGGCCAGGGGTTCATGGGGCGTAATCCGCGAGCCCCGGACCACCTGGCGCGACAGTAACACGGCATTGAAAGGGGCCGTCAAACGGGTGCGGGAGAGATCCACCTTGGCCTGTTCCAGTTCCGCCTCGGCCGCTTTCACTTCGGCTCGGGCTTTGTCCAGATGCGGCCGGCGCAAGGCCAGCTCCCGCTCGAAATCGGAAGCCGGACGGCCGCCACCCAGGAGCTGCCATTCCCGCTTGGCCACCTCCTGATGCCCCAACTCCAGTTTGAGCTGGTAGCGGGCCTCGGCCACCCGGCTTTCGGCGCGGGCCACCAGCAGCTGGTAATCGACGGGATCGATCCGCAGGATGGTCTCCCCGGCGCCGATGAAGCCCCCTTCCACAAATTCCGGATGCAAGGCGACAATCTCGCCGCCGACCTGGGCTTTCAGGGACAGTTTGCGGGCCGGAACCACTGTTCCCATGACCGGAATGGCGACCCGCTCATCCACCAGGCGGATCTCCTGCACGCGCACCTGCGGTATCTTTTTCGGCGGCGCGGCCTTTTTCGGCTGGGGCGCGGTCTTGAGGATGATCACGGCGGCAAACACCCCGATGGCCAGGATGACCAGGGGGAGCAGTCTTTTGGTCCATCGTCCGGCAGAAGGGGAAGAACTGCCGGGGGACGGACGGTTTTGCGGATCCACGGGAGTACCCATAATAGACATCACCATTCACTGTTGGCGGTTTTCAATTCCTCATCCGTCCAGCTCCCGCCCAGGGCGCGGTGGAGTTCGATGCGCGTTTTCAGCAGAGCGGCCTCCTTATCGATCAGGTCCCGCTCCAGTTCCTGCACCGAAATCAGCTGGGTAAGCACCGGCAGATAATCGTTGAGGCCTTTGCGGTAACGGTCGGTGGCCTGATCCAGCGCCTTGCGGGCGGTCGCCATCCGCTGCCGCACCAGAACCAGATTCTGGCGCCGTTTCTTCTCCCGGACCAGGGCATCCTCAACCTCGCCGATGGCGGCCAGCACCGTTTGGCGATAGGCGGCCAGACGTTCATCGACCACTCCTTTGGTCCGCTCCACCTCCGCCGCCCTCCTGCCGCCGTCAAAAACCGGTCCGGTCAGGCTGCCGGCCAGCTTGAGATACCAGGCGTCGAAAAGGGTCTGGACGGCATCCGAAGTGAAGCTGGCGACGCCGGCAAGGCGGATGGCGGGAAGGCGGTCGGCGCGGGCGGCGGCTACCTGCCAGTCGGCCCCCTGGAGTCGCCGTCCCGCAGCACGGATGTCGGGGCGTCGGGCAAGAAGATCAGCCGGCAGACCCGGATCGGGAAAGGGGCCGGAATCAGGAAACGAAGCCGCCTCGATCCCCCGCAGATCCTGGGGCGTTCTGCCCAGAAGAATGGCCAGTTCATGAAGCCGCTGACGCTCTTCTTCCTCCACCAGGGGAATTTCCGCGGCCACCCGCTCGACTATCTGCTTCTGCTGATAGACATCGAGGGCCGATACCATCGCCATGAAAAAACGCAGCTCCACCAGTTCCAGATAGATGCGGTTGGTCTCCAACTGCTTTTCCAGAAGAAGTTTCTGAAGCCTCAGGGAGATGACATCCACCCAGCGGTTGGCCGTCTCCGCCGCCAGGGTCATCGCCACCGAACGAAGATCATCGTCCGCCGCCTGCACGGCCAAGCGGGCGGCCTCCCGTTCCGAGCGGATTCGTCCCCACAGATCCAGCTCATAACCGCTGGCCAGGCCCAACAGATACTCCTCCGCCTCGGAGATGCCGCCGTCGTTTTCGAGCCGTTGGTAGGAACCGTCACCGGTGACGGAAAGATCGGGATAGAGGCGGGCGCCGGCCTGGACCGCCTGGGCCCTGACCTGGCGCAGTCGCGCCCAGGCTACCCGCAGGTCGAGGTTGCCCCCCAGGGCCTCCTCCACCAGGGCGTCCAGTTCGGAAGAAGCAAAGTTTTTCCACCACCGGTCGATCCTCTTTTCACCCGTCTCATAGAGGGAAAAACTCCTTGGCAAATCGTTTTCCAACTCATTCCGGGGAGCGGGGCGGAAGATAACACAGGAGGACAGCAGCAGACAGAGAAGAAGGATGAGCCATGGGGCCGAAGCGGGAGATGTCGATTTCATCCGTTAATTTCTTGGGCCGCCGCCCAACAGCAATGCGGCGCCGGAGATGGATGTGGAATTATGTCAGCAAATTTGAAAGGTAATGCCGTCTTCTTGTCAAGGGAATTCACTCCGCTTTCCCCAACAGTTTCATTCTGAGGGGTAATATGGTAAAAATCCACAAAGGTTACATTGGAAAATCACACCCAAGGAGATCTGCCATGAAACAATCCCTCGGTGCCAAAACCCTTATCTTCCCCACCCCCGTCCTGCTGGTCGGCACCTATGACCGGACGGGGAAAGCCAATCTGATGAACGCCGCCTGGGGAGGCGTCTGCTGCTCCCAGCCCCCCTGCGTCGCTGTGTCGCTGCGCCCGGCGACTTACTCCCACGCCGCCATCGGCGAGCGTAAAGCCTTCACCATCAGCATCCCCTCGCAGGACCAGATGATCGCAGCCGACTATCTCGGCATCGCCTCGGGGCGGGATCAGGACAAATTCGCCGGCGCCGGCTTCACCCCCGTCAAAAGCGATCTGGTGGACGCCCCCTACGCCGCCGAATGTCCGGTCATTGTGGAGTGCCGCCTGCTGCATACTCTGGACATCGGACTTCACACCCAGTTCGTCGGCGAGATCGTCGACGTGAAAGGGGACGCCGCAGTCCTTGCCGAAGACGGCCTTCCTGATATCCTGAAGATCAGGCCTCTGGTTTTCGACACCGCCCACCGCGGCTACTACGGCATCGGCTCCTTGCTCGGACAGGCCTTTTCGGCGGGGAAAAAGTTGCTTCGTCAGAAATGATCACAGGACGGCCAGGGACAACCGCCATCTGCCCATCATTTTCCCGCATCGAGGAGGATTCCCAATGAAGATCAAACATCTGCTGGTCCTTCTGGCGGCCCTGACCGGTGGTCTGGCTTCCGTCCCCGCGGCAAACGCCCAGGACCATGCCCACCATCCTGCCGCGGCGGCAACCGCCAGATCCTTCGAAGCCAATATCTCTCTTCCCTCCGACATCAAGGCGGGGGAACCCCTGGCCGCTGAAATTGAGATCCGCGATGACCTGGGAAAGGCCGTCGAAAACTTCGACCTTTTCCAGGAAAAACTGATGCACCTCATTGTCGTCGACAGCAGCCTCGGCTCCTGGCAGCATCTCCATCCGGAGTATCTGGGCAACGGCAATTTCCGCATCGACCTGCTCCTGCCGACGCCGGGGAAATACCATCTGTTCTGCGATTTCCTGCCGTCGGGGGAGAGGGAGCAACTGGCGATGATCGAGATCGTCACAGCCGGCGCGACCCCCCTTGTGGACGATGCCCAGCCGCTGCTGACGACGGAAAAGTTTGTCGGCGACACCAAGGTCGTTCTGACCCTGCCGGCGCCAGCGGTGGTGGCCGGCCAGGAAACCGTCCTCTCCTTTGAACTGAGCCACGCGGAAAGCCTTCGCCCCATTGTGGAGTTGCAACCCTATCTGGGCGAAAAGGGACATCTGGTGATCCTCCGCAAATCGTCGCCATTGACCGCCAATGACTACATCCACGCCCACGCCGCCAAGGACGGGGGAGGTTCCGAAATCCGCTTCATGACCCGCTTTCCGACGCCGGGTTTCTATAAACTATGGTGCCAGTTCAACATCGGCGGCACCGTGCAGACCGCCGATTTCTGGGTCCAGGTGAATTAGTTTTCCCATAGGCGCACTGAATGAAAGGAGACTATCGATGACCAAAATTCTCGTTCTGTATTACAGTATGTACGGCCATGTCGAAACCCTGGCCAAGGCGGTGGTGGAAGGGGTCCGCAGCGTCGCGGAGGTGCAGGTCGCGATCAAGCGGGTACCCGAGTTGATGCCGGAAGAAGTGGCCCGCAAGGCGGGAGCCAAACTGGATCAGGAGGCTCCCATCGCCACCGTCGCCGAACTGGCTGACTACGACGCCGTTATCTTCGGGTCGCCGACCCGTTTCGGCAACATGACGGCTCAGATGCGCAACTTCCTCGATCAGACCGGCGGCCTGTGGGCCAAAGGCAAACTGGTCGGCAAGGTCGGCAGCGTTTTCACCTCCACCGCAACCCAGCACGGCGGCCAGGAAACGACGATCACCTCCTTTCACAGCACCCTGCTCCACCACGGCATGATCGTTGTCGGCGTCCCCTATTCCTGCCCGGAACTGAGCAATATGGACGAAATTACCGGCGGCTCCCCCTACGGGGCAGGAACCCTGGCGGGCAACGACGGCAAGCGCCAGCCCACGGAAAACGAACTCAAGATCGCCCGTTTCCAGGGAGCCCATGTGGCCGCGATCGCCAAGAAACTGAAAGGGTAAAGCAACCTTCCCTTGCCCACCGCGACGGCCGACGACCCATCGGCCAGCCTTTCCGAAATTATGACTGACACTTCGACCGAGTACCTGCCCATCTCCGCCGAGGAGATGAACCAGCGGGGATGGGAGGAACTGGACATCCTCTTTATCAGCGGCGACGCCTATGTCGATCACCCCTCCTTCGGCGTGCCGCTGCTGGCCCGCCTGCTGGAG
>JAAZDE010000011.1 GCA_012512925.1 Desulfuromonadaceae bacterium | reverse complement strand
GTCGGCGGTTCAATCCCGCCCGTGCCTACCATCTTATTGACAGGATTGGACGATCCATTCTACGGAGGCATCTGCGGATGCCTCTTTTCATTGGAAAGAGGTGAAAATGGCCGTTAAAATTGAATTGACCGATGGCCAGAAGAAGGAATTCCCCTCTGGGGTGACCCCACTCGAGGTGGCCCGGTCGATCGGTGAGAGACTCGCCAGGGAGACCGTGGCGGCCCGTGTCAACGGCAAACTGATCGATGCAACGGCCCCGTTGGTGGAGGATGTCCGGCTCGAACTGGTCACCCTGGCCACTCCCGAGGGGCTGAATGTCTTCCGTCATAGCGCCGCCCACTTGATGGCCCACGCCGTCAAGGACCTCTATGGCGCCGATGTTCAGGTCACCATCGGCCCCTCCATCGAAAATGGCTTTTACTACGATTTCTATTCCGAAAAGCATACTTTCACCCCCGAGGAGTTCGACAAGATCGAGAAACGGATGACCGAACTGGCGGCGGCCGATATTCCCATCAGCCGTGAAGTGATCGGGCGCGACCAGGCCATGGAACTGTTCCGCGGCATGGGCGAGGATTTCAAGGTGGAACTGATCCGCGACCTTCCCGATGAACAGGTGTCCCTCTATCGCCAGGGGGATTTTGTCGATCTCTGCCGCGGTCCCCATCTCCCCTCGACCCGTTTTCTGAAGGCCTTCAAGCTGACCAGCGTGGCCGGCGCCTACTGGCGCGGCAACGAGAAGAACGCCATGCTGCAGCGCATCTACGCCACGGCATTTCCCGACAAGAAGGATCTCAAGGCCTACCTGCACCGCTTGGAGGAGGCCAAGAAAAGGGATCACCGCAAGCTGGGGCGGGAACTGGATCTGTTCTCCTTCAGCGAAGAGGCCGGGGTCGGTCTTCCCATCTGGCATCCCAAGGGGGCGCTGCTGCGCACCCTGCTCGAGGATTTTGAAAGGCGCGAGCACCTCAGGCGCGGCTACGACATCGTCCTCGGTCCGCAGATCCTGCGTACCGAACTGTGGATGAAATCCGGCCACTACAACAACTACCGCGAGAACATGTATTTCACCGAAATCGATGAGCAGAGCTACGGCATCAAGCCGATGAACTGCCTGGCCCACATGCTCATCTACCGTTCCAGGATGCGTTCCTACCGGGATCTGCCTTTACGCTTCTTCGAATTGGGAACGGTCCATCGCCACGAGAAATCGGGGGTACTTCACGGTCTGTTGCGGGTGCGCGAATTTACCCAGGACGACGCCCACATCTTCTGCACCCCCGAACAACTCAACGATGAGATCCTCGGGGTCCTGAAATTTGTCCGCGATGTCATGGGGATCTTCGGGTTCGAGTACGAGATGGAGATCTCGACCCGCCCGGAAAAGTCCATCGGTACCGACGAGGATTGGGAGCGCGCCACCCAGGCTCTGCTGGGGGCTCTCGAGGCGACCGGCCAACCCTTTGAAATCAATGCCGGAGACGGCGCTTTCTACGGTCCCAAGATCGATGTCAAGCTCAAGGATGCCCTTGACAGGCGGTGGCAGTGTGCTACAATCCAGTGCGATTTTACCCTTCCTGATCGTTTTGACCTCACCTATGTGGGCAAGGATGGGGAAAAGCACCGCCCGGTCATGCTCCATCGCGTCATCCTGGGGGCGATAGAGCGGTTCGTAGGAGTGCTGATCGAACATTTCGAAGGCCGATTCCCCGTCTGGCTCGCTCCTGTCCAGGCCGTCGTCATGAATGTGACCGACAATCAGGCCGAATATGCGGGGATAGTCTTTGACAGCCTGCGTGAATCCGGTATCCGGGTGGAGAAGGATCTGCGCAACGAGAAGCTGAGCTTCAAGATCCGCGAAGCCCAGCAGGCCAAGGTTCCCTTCATGCTGGTGATCGGCGATCAGGAGATGGCCGCCGGAACGGTGACGGCAAGGATGCGGGACGGCAAAAATCTGCCCCCCATGGGTATCGATGATTTTTGCTCTTTGGTGCGTCGGGAGTGCGAAGCCTGGAAATAATCGTTTTTTAACTGGGGAGGTGGCATCATAGCTAAACAGGACGTCAGGGTAAATGAGGCGATTCGCGCCAAGGAGATCCGCGTAGTCGATGATGAGGGCGGGTTCCTGGGGATCATGGGGGTTAGGGAAGCCTTGTTGGCTGCTCAGGAGCGAGGACTGGATCTGGTTGAGGTGTCGCCCAACGCCGACCCTCCGGTCTGCCGGGTCATGGATTACGGCAAATATAAATACCAGGCCAACAAGCGCGCCGTCGAGGCGAAGAAAAAAGCCGCCCGCGTCGATATCAAAGAAGTCAAACTCCGCCCTAAAACCGAAGAGCACGATCTTCAATTCAAGATCAAGAACGCCAAGCGTTTTCTTGAGGATGGAGACAAGGTCAAGATGACCATCATGTTCCGGGGGCGGGAGGTGACTCATCCCGAATTCGGCACCGCTCTTCTTGACAAGGTGATCAAGGAGCTCGAAGGCATAGGGAGTGTGGAGGCCCATCCGATGATGGCCGGGCGCACCATGACTATGGTTTTCGCCCCCGTCAAGAGTAAGGAAAAATAGATATCTGGAAAAGATGGCCGGCGCCCAGGGGGGCCGGTAAAATCAGAGAGAGGGATCGAAATGCCAAAAATCAAGACCAATCGTGGGGCCGCGAAGAGGTTCCGGAAAACGGGAACCGGCAAGATCAAGCGCAGCCGGGCCTACACCAGCCATATTCTTACCCCGAAGACCACCAAGAACAAGCGTAACCTGCGTCAGGGGACTCTGGTCCACAAGACCGACCACAAGAATATCTGCCGTCTGATCCCATATATTTAGATCGGGAATCGGCAGGAGGGTGACGATGATCGTCGCCAACCGTGAGCTGCGGGGAATTTCTCCCCCTTCAGTTCCGGAATAATGGACCCGAAAGTGAGAAAGGAAATATCATGCCGAGAGTAAAACGAGGATTCAAAGCAAGACGGAGAAGAAACAAGATTCTGAAGATGGCCAAAGGTTTCCGCGGTGGACGGGGCAAGCTGTTCCGCAGTGCCACGGAGGCCGTGGACCGCGCCCTGAAGTACGCTTTTCGGGACCGCAGGGTCAAAAAACGGGATTTCCGCTCCTTGTGGATTGTTCGCATCAACGCCGCGGCCAGGCAGAACGGCCTCAATTACGCCCGTCTGATCCATGGTCTGAAAATGGCCGGTATCGAACTGGACCGGAAGGTTCTTGCCGAAATGGCCGTGTCCGATCCTGCCGGTTTTACCACCATCGCTGAACAGGCCAAGGCTAAACTTCAATAGATTTCAGACATCGGAGATGGGCAGCCCCATCTCTTTTTCTGTGGGATTTAAATGATGGAAGCCTTTGGCTTCCATCATTTGTTTTTGACGCCGATCGGGAAGAAGGATGAAACAGCAACTGGATGAAATTCTGGCCCAAGGCAGGGAATTGATCGCCGAAGCGGATTCCGAGTTCGCCCTGAATGAGCTTAAGGTTCAGTTCCTGGGCAAAAAGGGGAAAGTGACCGCTCTGATGAAGGGGATGGCCGATCTTTCCGCCGAGGAACGGCCGGCCATGGGAAAGGTGGTCAATGAGGTCAAGTCATCTCTGGAGGAACTTTTTGAGGCCCGCTTCCAGGAGGTCCGCGAACTCGATCTGGAAAAGCGGCTGTCCAGCGAACGCATCGACGTCACCCTGCCCGGGCGGCGTTTGCCCAAAGGGAGCCTTCATCCCATCACCCTGGTGACCGATGAAGTGGTGGGAATTTTTTCCACTCTTGGTTTCGGTGTTGTTGAAGGTCCGGAAATCGAAAACGATTATTACAATTTCGAAGCATTGAACATGCCCCGCAACCATCCTGCCCGCGACATGCAGGATACCTTCTACATCTCCGAGGATGTCGTGCTCAGGACCCATACCTCGCCGGTGCAGATCCGCACCATGCTCAAACAGAGGCCGCCGGTCAAGGTGATTGCTCCCGGGACCGTCTACCGCCGCGATTCCGACCTGACCCACAGCCCTATGTTCCATCAGGTGGAGGGGTTTCTGGTCGATCGGCAGGTGACCTTCGGCGATCTGAAAGGGACCCTGCAGACCTTCCTCAACCGGTTTTTCGGCCACGAAATCGGGGTGCGCTTTCGGCCCTCTTTCTTTCCCTTTACCGAGCCCAGCGCCGAGGTGGATATCGCCTGCGTCATCTGCGGCGGGAAGGGATGCCGCGTCTGCAAGGATTCCGGATGGCTGGAGATCCTCGGTTGCGGGATGATCGATCCCGAGGTGTTCAAGGCCGTCGGCTACGATCCCGCCGTGGTCACCGGTTATGCCTTCGGCATGGGCCTGGAGCGTCTCTGCATGCTCAAGAATGGCATCAACGACCTGCGTCTCTTCTTCGAAAACGACATCCGCTTTCTGCGTCAATTCTGATATAAAATAAATGGTTATCCATTAATAGATAAACAGGAATATCAACTGATGAATGTGACTTGGAACTGGCTGAAGGAATTTGTCGACTGTCCCTATTCGCCGGATGAATTGGCCCATCGCCTGACCATGGCCGGTCTCGAGGTGGAAGGGATCAAAAGGTACGGAGAGGGGATGGACTCGGTCATCGTCGCCCGTCTGGTCTCCGTCGATGTTCACCCCGACGCCGAGCGCCTGACTCTCTGCCGAGTCCAGACCGGCGCCGAGGAACTGCAGATCGTGTGCGGAGCGAAGAACCACAAGACCGGGGACCTGGTGGCCCTGGCCCAGGTCGGAACCGTTCTGCCGGGAAATTTCAAAATCAAAAAAAGCAAGATTCGCGGCTGTGAATCCCAGGGCATGCTTTGCTCAGAAAAAGAGCTGGGCCTGGCCGAGAATTCGGAAGGGATACTGATCCTTCCTCCCGACCTGCCTCTGGGCCGGCCGGTTTTCGAGGCGCTTGGACTGAAGGATGTCCTCTTCGAGATCGGTCTGACTCCCAATCGGGCGGACTGCCTGAGCGTTCTCGGCGTGGCCCGGGAAGCGGCCGCCCTGTGCGGAAATCCTTTGCGTTTTCAAGAGCCTGCGGGACCGGTGGGGGAAGGGGATATTCGCTCCCTGACCTCGGTTGAGGTCGCCGAACCGGAACACTGCCCCCGTTACGCCGCGCGCTTGATTCGCGGAATCAGAATCGGACCGTCTCCCGCCTGGCTGGCGCGGCGCCTGGAAAGCGTCGGACTTCGTTCCATCAACAATGTGGTCGATGTCACCAACTACGTGATGATGGAGTTGGGGCAGCCCCTTCACGCCTTCGATTTCAACCGTTTGCGGGAACGGCGGATCGTGGTGCGGCGGGCCGAAGCGGGCCAACTCTTCACCACCCTGGACGGCAGGCAGCACCGCCTGGAAGCCGAGGACCTGATGATCTGCGATGGTGAAGGCGCGGTGGCCCTGGCCGGGGTCATGGGCGGCGAAAACAGCGAAATCGGCCCTGACACCAGGGATGTCCTCCTGGAAAGCGCTTTTTTCAATCCGATGACGGTCCGACGCACCAGCAAACGTCTCGGCATCCATACCGAAGCTTCCCACCGTTTCGAGCGTGGGGTTGACATCGGTATGACCCCTTTGGCGTTGGAAAGGGCCGCCCAACTGATTTGTGAAACCGTCGGAGGCGTTGCCGCCGGTGGGCGCATCGACGTTTACGCCCCTCCCGCCCCACGACAGCCGGTACCGATTTCCGTTCGCCGGACCAACGCCATCCTTGGCCTCGATCTCGACCGGGAGCGGGTCCGGGAGCTTCTTCTCTCCATCGACATGATGGTGGCGGGGGACCCCCAGGATGCCGGGGATCGGTTTCTGGTGACGGTCCCTTCCTTCCGCCACGATCTGGAGCGGGAAATCGACCTGATCGAAGAGGTGGCGCGGCTCAACGGCTATGAGCAAATACCCGTCACCCTGCCCGCCGCCGGCGTTGATTCCTGGCTGGTTCCCGAATCCGCCGAGGCTGTTGGCCGTATCCGCAAGGCCATGACGGCGGAGGGTTTTTCCGAAGTGGTCAACTATTCCTTTGTTTCGCCCGGCTGCTGGGACAAGATACTGCTGCCGGCGGGTGACCCGCGCCGCCGCGCCGTGCCCTTGCTCAACCCCCTCACCGAAGACCAGTCGGTGATGCGCACCATCCTGGCGCCGAGCCTTCTCGAGGTGGTGGCGCGGAATCTTTCCTATCGATCCCGCGATCTGCGCATGTTTGAAGTACGTCCTGTTTTTTCGGCGGAAAACGCCCAGAAAGGGAATGCGGCCGGCGAAAAGCTGCATCTGTGTTTTGCCTTGTGCGGGCGGCGGGCTCCCGAAGGGTGGGCGCAGGAGAATGAACCGGTCGACTTCTTCGATCTGAAGGGGGTGGCGGAGAATCTTCTGGAACTATTTGCTGTAGAAAAGGCCGTTTTCACTTCCGGCACGGAAGAACCTTTTCTCCATCCCGGCAAATCGGCGCTATTGAAAAGCTCTGATCAGGTCATCGGTTTCCTGGGAGAGATCCATCCCCATGTACTCGACCATTTCGACATCGATGCCCCGGTACTGCTTGGCGAATTTGATCTGAAGGCCTTTCTGGAAGCGCCCGGGAGGACCGGGAAGTTCAGGCCACTCTCCCGTTTTCCCAACGTTCAGCGGGATACGGCCTTTGTGGTGGACTCCGCGGTCAGCGCCCAGGAGGTCATGGAGACCATTCGCCGTGTCGGTCCCCGGTATTTGGAGGAGAGTGTTCTCTTCGATATCTATTGCGGGCCCGGGATCCCCGAGGGTAAAAAAAGCATGGCGGTGCGGGTGCGTTACCGCTCTGAGGAGAAGACCCTGACCGACGATGAGGTCAACGGGCTCCATCAGAAAATCGTCGATGCCCTCTGCAACAGGCTGGGTGCCCAGATTCGTTGACTTTCCGGCCGTATCACCGGCCCGATGACTTTTCCCGAGTTTGTCAATAATCGGTTGCGAACCCTGGATTCCTATGCTATAGAATTAGAAATTATAGTGAAATCAAACACCTATATATGAAATCCAACAGGAGGCCCTATGACGAAGGCGGATATCGTCGAAAAAGTATATCTGAAGACCGGCTTTTCCAAAAAAGAATCCGCTGAGATTGTGGAAAAGGTTTTTGATCTGGTTAAAAACACGGTTGCCAAAGGGGAAAAGATCAAATTGGCCGGTTTCGGAAACTTTGTCGTCAAGGAGAAATCCACCCGCCGGGGGAGAAATCCGCAGACGGGTCAGGAAATCGAAATCTCCTCCCGTCGGATTCTTACCTTCAAACCGAGCCAGGTGTTGAAGGCCGCCATTAACGAGCAGGATTAAGGGCGCAGGGCCGTGACTGATGGACCCGCTGATTCCTGACAAACTCTATTTCAAAATCGGCGAGGTGGCGGAGATCGTCGGAGTGCGGCCCCATGTGCTGCGGTACTGGGAATCGGAATTCAGTCGCTTTCGGCCGGCCAAAAGCTCCAAAAACCAGCGGCTGTATCGTCGTCAGGACATCGAACTGGTTCTCAGGGTAAAGGATCTTTTATACAATCAGGGTTTCACCATCGCCGGCGCCAAACGGAAATTACGTGAGGAAGGCGGCGTCAAGGAACCGGAGCGATTCGATGGTGAGCTTTCGCCTCATGACCGGGAACTGTTGCTTGAGGTTCGGGATGATTTGAGGAAACTCAGAAAATTGCTTCAGGACCGTGGATTGCGTCGTGGGTCGGGAGAATGACACCGTTCATGAAAAAAAACGCCGCCTTGTCAATCCATGCCGCCAAACCCTTTCCGTACACTTTTCCTTTGTTCGTTCCCGCCTGGCCGTTTTGCTGGGTTGATGCATGAATTTCACCACCTCTCGGAACAACATGGTAGAACGTCAGCTCAAGGCTCGAGGCATTGCCGATCCTCTGGTTGTGGACGCCATGTTGCGGGTTCCCCGTCATCTTTTTGTCGAGGAGGCATTGAGGAATCAGGCTTACAGTGATTTTCCTCTCCCGATCGGCGAGGGGCAGACCATTTCCCAGCCCTATATGGTCGCCATGATGACCGAGGCCCTGCTTTTGGTCGGGGGGGAAAAGGTTCTCGAGATCGGCACCGGGTCCGGCTATCAGGCGGCGGTGCTGTCGCGGATCGCCGCCCAGGTGTACACCATCGAGCGGAGTTCCGTGCTGGCCCGGAAAGCGCGGGCCATTCTCGACAGCAACGGCTACGCCAACATCTCCATTCGGGTGGGGGATGGAACCCTCGGCTGGAGCGGGGAGGCCCCTTTTGATGCCATCATGGTCACCGCCGGAGCGCCGGCGGTAGTGGAGGAAATCAAGCGGCAACTGGCCATAAACGGCCGCCTGGTCATTCCGGTCGGCTCCTTCAAGGAACAGGTGCTGAAACGAGTCATCCGTTTGACCGAGTCGGATTTTCGGGAAGAAAATCTCCTTTCCTGCCGTTTTGTTCCCCTGCTGGGAAGGCATGGCTGGCAGGATGTTCCTCAGCGCTGATGATCAGACGACTCTACGATTGGGTTCTGCACTGGGCTGAAACCCCTTACGGCGTTCCCGCCCTTTTCCTCCTCGCCTTTGCCGAATCCTCCTTTTTTCCCATTCCTCCCGATGTTCTGCTGATCGCTTTGGCTCTCGGCTGTACCGCCCGCTCCTACTATTATGCATTTCTTTGTTCCCTGGGATCGGTTCTGGGTGGTACCGTGGGCTATCTGATCGGGATGTTCACCTGGGGTCTGGTCGGCCACTATTTTTTTACCTACATTCCGGGGTTTACACCTGAACAGTTCACCAATGTTCAGGGGCTTTTCGCTCAATACAATTTCTGGATTGTTTTTGTGGCGGGTTTTACCCCCATTCCATACAAGATTTTCACTATCGGAGCCGGGGTTTTTCAGGTCAATTTTCTTCTCTTTCTGTTGGCTTCCACTATCAGCCGAAGCCTGCGTTTTTTTCTGGTCGGCGGGTTGATTTATTACTTTGGCTTGCCGATCCGGACATTTATTGACAAATACCTGAATTATCTTACCTGGGCGTTTACCTTTCTGTTGATAGGTGGTTTTTTGCTGTTGAAAACCTTATAATTGAAACGAAATGCCATGAAATAAGATCACCTATCAGCGGAATTTCGGGCAAGTGGATGGAATCGTTCTCTGTGCATGGGGCGAAAGGGATGGTACTCAAACTGTCCATTCTGGTTTTCGTGGTCCTTATCGGCGCCTGCGGCCATTCCATGAATGGTGTTTATCACACGGTTCAAAAAGGGGAGACCCTTTACCGGATCGGTAAAACCTATGGTGTGGACAGCCGGCACATCGCCCGCGTCAATCGCATTTTTGACCCTCAAAGCCTCCGTGTCGGTCAACGTCTTTACGTTCCCGGGGCCGATCGGGTGAAAAAAGTTCCCGTTGTTTCTCCTTCGGTGAACCCGGTCCGGAAACCTTCCCTTCAGGTGGCCAGGCCTGAACCGAATAAAATCTCACCGTCACATAAATCGCGACCGTCGGTAAGGATTGAAACCGCCCCTCCGGCCACCGCACGGGAAACTGTTTCGCCCCGATTTTATTGGCCGGTCAAGGGAAAAATCGTCAAGAACTTCAATCCTTTCGGAGTTCAGCCCAGCCGCGGCCTGGAAATTTCGGTTCCCTTCGGAAGCCCCGTTTTTTCCGCCGCTTCCGGCAAGGTAATCTACAGCGGGAACGGCATCCGCGGGTATGGGAACCTGCTAATTCTGGAACATGAGGGTTCTTACTTCACCGTTTATGGCTTCAATAAAAACAATCTGGTGAACACGGGGGCCTTTGTCGGCAAAGGGGAGAAAATCGCCTTGGCCGGGAGACCTCCCAATGGCGGAACGGCGCGGCTTCATTTCCAGGTCCGGCAAGGGAAAAAGGTCGTGGATCCTCTTCTGTTTCTTCCTTGATGACAATCTGTTAAAATTGGTTCGCTTGTAGGAAAGGCATTTTGAGGACGGAGGAAATTCATGGGGAAACTGGAAGAGGAGTTGGATCCGGTTGAATTGGAAGATGCAGTTAAGGAAGAAGATGAAGAGGCGGAATCCGTGATCCTGGAGGACGAGGAAGAGGACGAGGATGACAAACCAGAGGCGGAATCCGAGGAGCGGTTTGAAAATCCCGACCATTCGGACGATGCCATCAAACTTTATCTGAAGGAGATCCAGAATACCAGGCTGCTGACCGCTCAGGATGAGAGGGATCTGGCTGAACAGATCTCGGCGGGAAGCATGGCGGCGCGCAATCGCATGATCGAATCGAACCTGCGCCTGGTGGTGAAGATCGCCAAGCGCTATATGAATCGCGGTCTTCCCTTTCTCGACCTGATCGAAGAAGGCAACCTCGGCCTCATTAAAGCCGTGGAACGTTTCAAGATCAGCAAGGAATGCCGTTTTTCCACCTATGCCACCTGGTGGATCCGCCAGTCGATCGAACGCGCCATTGTCAACCAGAGCCGAACCATACGCGTTCCCGTCCATGTTTCCGATGACATCAACAAGTTGCTCAAAATCGCCAGGGAGTTGGTCAACGATCTTAACCGCGAGCCGGAAATCGATGAGCTGGCGCATGCCATGGGGGTGGAACCGGCATATGTCTCCCGGCTCATGGTGCTGGTGAATAAAACCTACTCCATCGAGCGTCCCATGGGGGAAAACAACGACTACAGCCTGATGGATACCCTGGAGGATATGACTGCCGTCGATCCCGCTTCCTTTGTCGAAGATCTGAACAAGTATGTCTGTGTCTCCAAGTGGCTGGGACAGCTGACCGAAAATGAAAGGGAAATCCTCACCCTGCGGTTCGGCCTGGAGGATCGCGATCCCCAGACCCTTGATACTATCGGCCAGAAGTTCGGTGTGACCCGTGAGCGGATCCGCCAGATCGAGGCCAAGAGTCTGGATAAACTCAAAAAAATCCGCGAGGAGAATCTACCGGTCGAGACGATAAAGGAAGAGATCTGAGCCAAGGTTTCGGACGGGCCCTATAGTCTGTCAATCCGGAAAAGACCTTGCCTCACGTCGTCGCATGGGTTATAAAACTTTTCTTTGGCCCCGTAGCTCAGGTGGATAGAGCGACCGCCTCCTAAGCGGTAGGCCGTGCGTTCGAGTCGCGCCGGGGCCGCCAATAAAAACAAGGACTTAGAAGATAATTCTAAGTCCTTTTCTAATTCTAAAATGGCAAGGGTTCCTTTTGGGGTTCCTTATGGCTGAATAGGCCAAGTGAATATCACCCACCGCGCGGGGGCCGTGGATTGAAACTTTTAGAGCAATCCCTTTGATTAATGTCGTGTTCCTTTTGCGGCATATTGAAACATCGGGAATCTTCTCTGTAATTTTCAATAATGATGAACCCTTGCGATTCCGACATCACTGGGTGTATGGTGAGTGCAGGTGAATTGGCAAATATCCCTTCCCGGCCGTTGGCCGTCCCCGTCTGCAATGTTTTTATTGTTTCTCGGTTGCACGAAAAGGGTCAGTGGGAAAAATTCCCGGCCGTTTTTTTTCTTCACCAAATCATTTCCTAATAGAGACTAAGTATCCTTTCCATTGGGAAGGGGACAAAAAATGCCTCGACAATGTCATCGAGGCTTTGAAAGTAGCCTTGCGCTTTTTCGAATAGAAGCAAGAATCACCACCAAACCACTGAAAACGTTAAAGGAGTCAATAACATGGTCAAAGTCAACCTGTTCAGAAACGACAGTTCCCCGGGAATTTCCTTTCTGGTACCGGAGGGGTTCACAGTCGAGGAATTTTTTTGCAAAGATTTCATGGCGTTTCAGCTCTCTCCCGTCCGGATACTGGTCAACGGCGATATCCCCTCGCTGAAGGACTCGCTGAATGAGGGCGATGAAATCACCTACGTCTCGGATTCAAAATGTCCCAAATCCAGGAACTGATCTGGCTGTGATCGGTCAAAACCCGGTTGGTGCGGCCAGATGGAGACCGCACACCGGCGCAATGGAATGGCCATAATCGCAATAGAACGAAAAGTCTCCCACCCCCTCCCTTGTTTCTAGCCTCTTCGAAAAAATTCCTGGATCAATCAAGTCCTCCCGTCTAGGGCCCATAGGGGGCCTCATGAATCTTTTTTTTCAGGATTTCAGCCGCCGCTTCGGTTTCCCTGCAGGTTTTGGTGGCCCGTCGTCATTTGGTGGGATCCTTTCGCTTTCGGAAGTGTGCCCTGTTGGTTCTCTCCGAGCCCGATTTTTCGCCGCCTGGGACCGTCAGGCCTGTCGTGTTTTGCCGTCATCAACGGATTCTGGTTGTTGCCGGTTGAACTTGTGGAACGTTTTTCACTGATAGGACTTAAATCGGTGAGGATGCCCCAACGGCCATTTTATGATATATGCTCACCAGGCGATTATTTTCTTATCACGGTTCCCTATCCTTCAGCCCCTTGATGACCCATGAAATTTCTCGTCACCCAGATCACCTATCTGCTCACCCAGAACCAGACTCGAGGCAACCTCAAGGCTTTGTTAAAGTACCTCGTTTTTCTGGTGGTCATTATCCTGATCTATGCCGGCCTGTTTCACTGGATCATGAAGGAGGTGGAGGGGCAGGACCATACCTGGGTCACCGGCATCTACTGGACCCTTACCGTGATGAGCACCCTGGGTTTCGGTGACATCACCTTCCACAGCGACATCGGCCGCCTTTTCAGCATTCTGGTGCTTCTTTCGGGGATCATTCTGCTGCTCATCGTCCTTCCCTTCGCCTTCATCCGCTTCTTCTATGCCCCCTGGCTGGAGGCCCGCATCCGTTTCCGCGCCCCGCGCGAACTTCCTCCCGAAACCAGCGGGCACGTCATCATCTGCCGCTATGAAACAGTCGCTCAGGTGCTGATAAAGAAGCTCAAACTTCTCAATATTCCCTACGTCGTCATCGAACCGGAAGCGGCCAGGGCGGCCCATCTCTGTGAAAGAGGGCTTTCCGTGGTGACGGGTGAAATCGACAGCAGTCTCACCTATGAGGCCTTGCGCGCCGACAGGGCGCGCATCGTCCTGGCCAACGCCGATGACGCGACCAACACCAATATCACCCTGACGGTGCGCGAGGTCGCTCCCCAGGTCCCTATCGTGGCTGTTGTTGAACATGAGGATTCCATCGACCTCCTGGAGTTGGCCGGGGCCAACCAGGTCCTGCCTCTCAAACGGACCCTCGGCGAACATCTTGCCAACCGCGTCAGTGCGGAACATGCCCATGTTCATGTCATCGGCAATTTCAAGGATCTGCTGATAGCCCAATTCCCGGTGCACAATACCCCTCTTGCCGGCAAGGCGTTGCGGGACACGCACCTGCGACAGACCATGGGGGTAAGCGTGGTAGGGGTCTGGGAGCGGGGACGGTTGCTGCCGGTCAACCCCGACACGGTTTTTTTTGAAAACAGCGTGCCGGTGATTATCGGCACGGAAGAGCAGATCGCCGAACTTGAATCCTTTCTGGTAATCTACGACACCAACTACAACCCGGTGCTTATCCTGGGCAGCGGCAACGTCGGCTATGCGGCGGCCTGCGCCCTGAAGAAGAAAGGGGTCGCCGTCCATGTCATCGACCGCGACGCTTCCCTTCTGGGACGGGTCTCCCAGGTGGCGGACCAGGTTTTCACCGGCAACGCCGCCGATCGGGATGTGCTCATGAGGGCGGGACTTGCGGAGGCGCCCTCGGTTCTCATCAGTACCAACGACGACGCCATGAACATCTATCTCTCCGTCTATTGCCGCCGCCTCAATCCGGAACTGCGGATCGTCAGCCGAGTCACCCATGAGCGCAACATCGAAGCCATCCATCGCGCCGGTGCCGATTTCGTCCTCAGTTACGCCAAACTCGGCGCGGCGACGATTACGGCGATTCTCCAGGACCGCGAATTGTTCATGCTGGGGGAGGGGGTCGATATGTTTCTTTTGCCGGTGCCCAGGTCGCTGGTGGGAAAAACCCTTGGGGAAAGCGGTGTCGGCGCCAAGACGGGGCTCAACGTGATCGCCATCCAGAAAAAGGAAGGGATCGTGACCAATCCCTTGGCCGATTTGACGCTGGAGGCCGGCACGGAATTCGTCATGATCGGCAATGCAGAGCAGCGGGAAAAATTTCAAGAGGAATTTTCCTGACCGGCCTCAGAGCAAAAGGCGCTGAAATCAGGCCGTTTTGAGGGGGTTGCCCGGCCGGTGCGTTTCATGGTTTGATAAATAGATGGAGCGATTCAAAACGGCAGAGAGGATTTAAAAAATGCAGGAAAATCAAACAGGCGCCAATACACCCAGGGAGAAAAAAAAGTTCGGATGCCTGGCGGTTCTGGGATTGATGCTGGTTACCGCCGTTGTCACCGTAGGGGTGACCATTTTCATTTTCAAAACCTATCTTTTCCCCTCGGAGTTCAGGCCCGTTGTGTTGAAACCGGCCGAAGAGAAAGAATTGGCTTTGAAACTCGAAAAAATCGATCCCACCGGTTCCGTCCTGATTCTGCCTCAAAAAAAAGACCCCGGCAGGCGACTTGAAAGGGACAGATATGATTCTTCCGTTCCCCTCGAACCGGAGGCCTACAGCGAAACCGGAGCCAAAAGAGAGATCGAATTCACCGAAAGGGAACTGAACGGACTTCTGGCCAAGAACACCGACCTTGCCAGCAAGGTGGCGATCGATCTTTCTGATAATCTTATCAGCGCCAGAATACTTCTTCCCGTCGATGAAGACTTCCCGGTTCTTGGGGGCAAACTCCTGCGCCTCAAATCGGGGTTGGTCTTTTCCTACAGTCATGGGAAACCGGTCGTCATCCTCAAGGGGATCACGGTCATGGGGGTGCCGGTTCCCAATGCGTGGCTGGGAGGGATCAAGAATATCGACCTGGTGGAAAGGTTCGACAAGGAAAAGGGCTTCTGGAAAACCTTTGCCGATGGGGTCGAGGATATCAAGGTTGAAGAAGGGCGGTTGAAAATCAAGCTGAAGGAATAGGGCGCGGCTGAATCACAACCTTACCTGAAATCCAGGATTCCGAGCTGTTCACAGAGCGGAATCCTTTTTTTTTGAAAATCAATCATTGTCCCCTGCGGAGGCCTTGCGGATTCGGCATCGGAGATATGGTCCCTTGAAGGGCCACGCCCCCGAGAGGGGGTCGCACTTGTCCGGGTCGTCATCGGTGGTCACGTTGATATTTGACTTCCAGACCCCGTAGAGGGAAGGTTCGGCTCCGGGTTCCTCGGGGTACCACCAGGCGTGTTCGGTGGCAATCAAACCGGGAGCGAAGGAGGTGGTGAGTCGGGCGCGTTGTTTCGCCCGGCCGAGGGGGGTTTCGATCCACACCCAGTCGCCGTCGACGATGCCGTGGCGCAAAGCCGTATCCACCGGGATCTCGACGATCGGTTGCGGATGGCGGCGGCGGAAGCTGTCCACATGGCGGAATTCGGAGTGATGATAGGGGCGTGTCCGCGGGCCGCTGATGTTGAGAAGATCGTAGGAACGCCAGGTGTCGTCGGGCGCCGCCGGCTCCTGATAGGCGGGAAGGGGGTCGTAGCCCAGCTTCTCGAGGATGGTGGAATAGATTTCGATCTTGCCGGACGGCGTGGCCAGCGTCCCTTCTCCGCAGCGGCCCGGCTCGGGGGAGGCCGTTTCCCAACGCCGGGTACGGATAAAGCCGGAGAGGGAATCGACGCCCCGCCGGTCCATGATCTCCCGCAGGCGGTATTCCCACACCTTTTCAAAGGTCGGCCACGGCCACGATTCCTCTTGCCCGAGGCGCATCCCCAGTTCCCGCCAGAAGCGGTAGTCGTCGAAACGGTCGTAGCGGCCGGGAATCTGGGCGGGGAGGGCGGCCTCGCCGATCTGGACCACGGGATAGGCCCCTACCGATGAGAAGTTGCCCATGTCGGGGCGTTCCAGCCAGCAGGCGGCGGGAAGGACATAATCGGAGAGCTGGGCGGTCGGCGTCCAGGTGATGTCGAGGGTGACCAGAAGATCGAGGGCCTTGAGCGCCCGGTAGACCAGTTTCGTGTTGGCGTAGGAGAGCAGGGGATTGCTGGCCGAGACGATGAGCCCCTTTACCGGGTAGGGTTTTCCTGTCAGCATGGCCCGGAACAGGCTGGGGGCATGGGCCATGCAGTTCAGATAGGCGGCCGCCGGGTGGCGTTCCCCCCACTTTCGGGACAACTGCTCCACCACCAGTTCCCATCCCGGATAGCTCAGAAAACGGAAACGGTCGCTTCCCAGCTGTTTTTTCCGCTGTTCAGGGGAGAGAGCCTCGTTGGCTTCCATGGCGGCGTCGGGAATGAAGCCGGGGACGGGACCGGCGAGAAGGCCTCCCCCTTCGACATCGATGCTGCCGGCGATGGTGAAGAGGATGTTGATCGCCCGCACGGCCTGGATGCTGTTGGGAGGGGAGTGCTCCGAAGCGACGCCGATGGTGAAGGTGGCCGGCTGATGGGCCGCGAAAAAACGGCTTATCTCCCTGAGCCGGTACTCTGAAAGGCCGGTGATGCGGGCTACCCGGTCCGGCGGATAGTCCCGGACCCGTTCGACCAGACGCGGGAAACCGGCGGTGTGCGCCTCGACGAAGGATTGATCATACAAACCCTCTTCGATCAGGATGTTCATCATGCCCAGGGCCAGGGCCGCATCGGTTCCCGGTTTGATCTGAACCCACAGATCGGCGGATCGCGCCGCTTCGGTGCAGCGGGGATCGACGACCATGGTTCGTATTCCTTCCCGCGCCGCCTCCTGAAAGCCGTGCCAGGTGGAAGGTCCCCCCTCGTGTGGATTGCGCCCCCAAAGGACGGTGAGTTGGGTCTGCCCCGCTTTGCGCCGGGGCATGACGGCGGCGCCGAAGGTGGTGAAGGAGACCATGCTGCGCGGCCCATAGCAGACGGTGACGGCACCCATGCGGTTGGGACTGCCAAAGAGGTTCATGAAGCGGGTCTTGGCGAAATCCCATCCTCCCCGGCCCGTCCCGGAACTGGTGGCCAGCGTTTCGGGTCCGTAGTTTCGGCGAAGTTGATCCAGTTTCCCGGCGATTTCGTCGAGGGCCTCCGGCCAGGACAGCTGTTGCCATTTATCCTCTCCCCGCTCGCCGACCCGTTTCAGCGGGAAGCTCAGCCGGAAGGGGTGCTCCTGGTAGTCCCTGGCCAGGCCGGGACGGATGCAAAAGCCTCCCGGCGTGATGGGCGCCTTGGTGTCGTAGGTGACGTTCCGTATGCGGTCGCCTTCCACATGGACCTTCATGGCGCAGCCGCGGCTGGTGCAGAAATAGCAGGTGGAATATTTGATTTCCGCGTCAGATTTGCTCAAGCATCTTCTCCAGGACAGGAAGACCGTCCTCCGGTCTGAGATTCTGCCAGGTCACCCAGTCGCGTAGCTTGGCCATGGCTTTGCCGTCGGCCACCGCGTCCCGCGCCATTTCGAACCCGTCCTTGAGGGAATCCGCTTTTCCGGTGAGATACAGCAGCGGCGCGGCGTTGAGGCAGACCACCTCGAAACGGGGGCCTGAATCCTTGCCGGTGAGAACCCGCAGCAGAGCGAGGGCGTCCCGCTTCACGTCCCGGTTGGAGGCGATCTCCTCATACCGGGCCCTTTTGATGCCGAACTGTTCCGGGGTCAGCAGGTACTTGGAGATGTTCCCCTCCTCGGTCAATTCGGCGACATGGGTCGGCCCCAGAATGGAGATTTCGTCCATCCCTTTACCCGACTCCTCTTCCAGTCCGTGCATGACGAAGGCCCTTTTGAAGTTCAGGGCTTTGAGCGTTTTCACCTCGATATCGATCATCGCCGTGGTCGGCACCCCCATCACCTTGTAGGTCGGCTTGGTCGGGTTCAGCAGGGGGCCGATGAGGTTGATGGTTGAGCCGAAGCGCACCTGGGACAGGACCCGGGCCAGGGTCCGCGGATGGACCTTGGGGAGAAAGGCGTTCCAGGCGCCTATGCCGGCTTTTTCGATGCTCTGTTTGGGGACCTCGGGGGCCGATTCGACATTGACGCCGAGAGCCTCAATCACATCGATGGCGCCGCAGTTGGAGGAGATGGCGCGGGATGCGTGTCTGACCACGTACAGTCCCAGGGAGGCGCCGATGATGGCCGCGCCGGTGCTGATGTTGATTGTTTTGAGGGTATCGGCGCCGGTGCCGCAGTTGTCGATAAGCGGTTCAGGCGTGTTCACCTCCACCTTCAGGGTATCGTATTCGTAAAGGGCCTCAAAGGCGCCCGCGATCTCCTCGGGGCTTTCCGGTTTGGCTTTCAGGGCGCCCATAAAGGCCCCCTGCTGGAGGTCGCTCTGCTCTTCCTCGCAGATCTGGCGCCAGCAGTCGCGGGATTCCTCCCGACTGATGTTTTCGCCGCGGGTGAGCCGCACGACGATGGCGCCGAATTGCCTCCAACGTTCTTCCTTGTTTGCCATCCCTTTACCCCTCCTGAGATTGAACGGTGTGCGGTATCAGGTCGCCAGGCCGTTCGTGTAGATCAGATATAGATAATCGCCATGGACGTCGGCCTGTTTGAGATGATACTTCGGTACTTCACCGTTGGGCCAGAAGGCCGCCCTCTGGACCGGTGTGATCGACGAAGCGCCGCCGATCACGAAGGGACAGACGATGAGATGGAGCTCGTCGTAGAGACGGGCGGCAATCATGGAGCGGTGCACCGTGCCGCCCCCCTCCACGAGCAGCCGCCGGATGCCGAAGTCGGCGGCCAGAATCTCCATGAGGCGGGGAAGGTCGACGAAGCGACCCCGGCCGGCTGTCACCATCTGTGCGTTCCGTTCCCTGAAGGCCGCCACCCGATTGAGCGGCGCGTCCCTGGTCACCGCTATGATGGTCGGCGCTTCCGGGCCGAAAACCCTTGCACCCGGCGGAGTTTCGGCCAGACCGTCGAGAACGATGCGGGTGGGATTG
>JAAZDE010000108.1 GCA_012512925.1 Desulfuromonadaceae bacterium | reverse complement strand
TTCCTCTGGCAGTGATGAAAACGGTATCCTTCGGATAAAGGTTACTGTTGCAGTTCTTCAATCCGGCTTCGGTAATGGATTTCTCCGTGTCATGCGAATAGGCAAAATCGGTCACGTCCTTTGGGGTGAAAAATGGGATATCTCCCTCCCAAAAGGATGGATTTGTTGTTTTGGGTGTGCCGCCACTCAGAACATCCATAACCTCAAAGGCGGTTTTCTTCTCCCACCCCTCCGGCACGCCGTCGATGATTCGGGAGTGTTCGTGGCCGGGGAAGCGGAGGTGGACGAACCATTCCTTGTAGAGCAGCCGAGCCGCTTGCTCCAGCAACTGAATCCGCCGCCGGTTGCTCTCGATCAGGTCGTCGTAGGCGGAGAGGACCGAAGCAATTTGATCCTGTGTAGAGCGTGGCGGCACTGGCACTTCAACCAGTGCAAGCTTTTCACGTGGAAGGTGCTTGATGGTCGAGCCGGTGAAAAGTGACGCCAGATGACCAGTTCGGCCCTTGTGAAGGAAAAAATAGTAGAGGAACTCCGGCCGTAAGCAATCGTGAGGCCGAATCCGGTGAAGCGCTTTCTGGATCATCATACTGGAGCGCTGTTCCTTCCAAATGGCACATCGCCCCGGCTCTCCACCTTCGCACATTACGATGTCGCCATATTTGAGACCGTAGCGGTCCAACTCGTGTTGTTCGAACCGCATCTCTCTCAAATCGGCCAAGTCAAATTCACCCCAGCGAACATTGACATTCGCGAGGTAAGGCAAGTGTTCGCCACGATTTTTCTTCTGATCGAGCATTTTCCCAAGACAGAAGTCTGCGACGGTTTCAAGTTTCTGGGTTGGCCAGTTCATACCCCCAACCCCTCGAAATTATTTTTTATCATCGCGACCAGCCGCACCGCCTCGGCGCTCAGGCTCTCCGGTCTGGAAATGGTGCAACAGGCTCTTTTACACGTCTTCATTTCCCGCCCTCCAGCACCTGTTTCCCTTTTTCGGTCAGGCGGTATTTCTGGGTCGGACTTTTGGGTGAATGGGGTTGGGTCATCTCGATCAGCCCGCCGGACAACGAGGGCTGCAGATAATCGTAGAGAAAGGTCGGCCGGTGATTCAGGTGCAACGACAGCATGGCATCTTTGCTTCCAAGTTCATTGTCCTTCAAGACAGACAGCAATCGTTTCACTTGTTCGGTTACTTGTTCGGTTACTTGTTCGGTTATCGAACCTGCTTTTGCCCCTTGTTTGCCAGATTGTATGCGATGTGGCTCTGCCAGATAGACGGTAAAACGCAGGCGCAGGCCGATTTCCTCGATTTTCGGTTCCTTCAGCCCCAGGTCCCGGGCCTCCGCAAAGATGCGGCGCACACCGGTGCCCCATTGTTCGATCAGGTGGAGTTCCTTGAAAACGCGGGCGATGACCGGATTGCGAATGCGGGAGGTGCCCTGTTTCATCTCTTCGATGGTCAGGCCGGGCAGGAGAATACCCATGCTTTCCACCTCGATGCGGTCATCGAGAAAGACGACCCGGATGGGGGCGCCGCGTTGGGAATAATCGCTGTGCACCAGGGCGTTGATGATCACCTCGCGCAAGATTCCCAGGGGGATGCTCCAGACATCCCTGCGGCGCACTTCGGTGAGATCCGCTCCGCGGTAGGCGTGCTTTTTCAAGAACAGCATGACCTCGTCAACAGCCTGCGGCAACGGTACGTCAATATCGATATGATCGAAAATGTCGATTTTCTCGGTGCCCAGGAAACGGCCGCACTGGACCCAGGCATCGGAAAAGTGCTGCGTGCGCTGCCTGCCGAAAAGCAGAATCCCCCCTTTGGTCGGTACTTGTTTGTTCTGATGGCGGGTCAGCAGTTTCAACGTCTGCAAGGCCTGTTCATCCAGCTTTCGGACCCCGGCAAACGCTTTTTGCGCCGCTTCCATATCCAGATCGTCGATGGACAAATCCGGTAGGGGCAGTTCATCGAAGGAAACCCCCTCGACCGAGCGGCGCAGTTCGCCGATCAGTTCCCGGTCGGCCTGGCGGTTGGTGGAGCCGAGTCGAACATAGACGCCGGTTTCCGGCCCTTCGGAACGGAGGTAATGGGGGCGTGCATTACTCAGAAACACCTCCACCACGAGCAGGGTTTTGCCGTCGACTGTGGTCATTTCGACATTGGGAACCAGACGGGGGCTGATGGCATCGGCGATCAGGTTGCAGAGCCGTTCCTCCTCGTCCAGCGGGTTGTCAATGCCGATCGGCTGGCGGGTTTTGTCCGTCACCCCGATGATGATCCTGCCGCCGGCGGTATTGGCAAAGGCCACCAGCGTTTTAAGAAGATTTCGCGGAGAAGAGAGATCTCGTTTGAACTCCAGGGTCTTGCCTTCCTCGACCTTGAGCAGTTCGGCAATGCTCATATCCCCAGCTCCTCAAAGTTTCTCTTGATAGTTGCCGCCAGTTGCACCGCCTCGGCGTTCAGGTCTTGCAACTCCACATGAATTTCCCGCAGTGTCTCCTCAAAGTCGAAGTCCTCGTCCTCTTCTTCCGGGGCGACGCCGACATAGCGGCCGGGGGTGAGGCTCCAGTCGTTGGCCGCGATTTCGGACCGGTC
>JAAZDE010000107.1 GCA_012512925.1 Desulfuromonadaceae bacterium | reverse complement strand
GTACTGCTTCACCGTCATCGACAAAAATGACAAGGAATACTATCCCGGTACCTGGGCCACCTATTTCGGATGGTTCAGCTGTCTCGTTTTCACCGTCATGACCGGACTGATGATCGCCGCACGTCTGTTCAAGATTCAGTTTTAATATCCATTCAGATTATCGCGCAGGGTAGGCTGTTTCAACCTCCCCCTGTAACAAGCCATAAGAAAAAGGCCGCTCACACGAGCGGCCTTTTTTTGTTCGACATCAGCCAAAAAAGTGGACATTCATGTCTACATAAATTTTTTCTTCAGATATTTATCTGATTGAAATTATTTGACTCAGACTCGACATATGGTGATATCACGATCGATATCGCTACATTCCACCAAATTTTTTTGATCAAATCCCCCGAATTTTATTTTGCCCGGAATGATATGGGTAAATACAATTTTTTTGGCTAATTATTTTTATCTTCCTGGATCTGTAGAATTAATTCCGTATCCATTCAGGGAAGGAAAGGGGGATGTTGTTTTTGGTGAATCGGTTCCCAGGAAACGGAGTGATATCCACAAATGTAATTGATATTTTGATAATTTTTTTCTTTTTTAAATGAAAGGTTCAGTTATGGCTTCGGAAAACATTGTTGTACAGGATGAGATGTTTGACAAATTGATTCCCCCCAGCATGGCCCCGGCGGCCCTGATCAAGCATTTCGGCCCCGGATTGATCCTCATGATGACCGGTATCGGCACCAGCCACCTGGTCACCGCGCCGGTGGCGGGAGGACGTTTCGCCTACGCCCTGCTGTGGACCATCCCGGTCTGCTATATCTTCAAATACTACGGCTTCCAGATGGCCTTCCGCTTCACCAACGCCACCGGCCGCAGCATGATGGACGCCTACGGCACCGCCCCCGGCAAATGGCCGCTCTGGTACGTCATGGTCATTACCCTGGTTCAATGCGCCGTCGGCTCGGCCGGCCGCACCATCGCCGCCGCCGCTGTCATGTATTACCTTTTCAGCATCCATTGGGGCATTCCCCTCCCCCTCTGGGCCTGGGGCGTAGTCGTCGCTGTAGCCTCCTGCTACATCATCCTTTTCGGAAATTACGGCGCGGTTGAAAACGTTACAAAACTTTGCGCCGGCGCCTTGGTGGTCTCCTCCATCATTGTCTACATCGTCGAACCGGCTCCCATGGACAAACTGAAGCATTTCTTCATCTTCGACATGCCTAAAGGCTCGTGGCTGATCGTGGCCGGCTTCTTCGGTCTGCTTCCCACCGGCATCGACGTCTCGTTGCAGGCCTCCGAATGGGGCAAGGCCAAGAAAAAAGGCCTCGGCTACGTCCGCAGCATTCTGGAAGAAAAAGGTAAAATCAAGAAATTCGACGCCTTCACCTCCGGCAAGGCCGATCTCGCCTTCAACATGAATATTCTTCCCGCTCAAACCCAGGAATACTGCCGCCGCTGGTTCAAGATCGGCAACTGGGACTTCGCCTTCGGTCATTGGATCTCCATGATCGTCGCCGCAATTTATCTGATTCTGGCCGCCGTCTGGATGTACCCCAGTGAAGTCAAAGGAAACGCCGTCATGGGCGAGATCGCCAAGATCTTCACCTCCAGTATCGGTCCCTGGATGATGGTTGTCTTCATCCTTGGCGCCCTGGCCGCAACCTTTTCCACCGCCTTCAACTACTACGACGGCTGGCCCCGCGTCGTCGGCGCCTGCTGCCGCAACATTTTCAAGACCACCAACGGGCTCATGGGTGTGGACAAGGAAGACCTGACTCCCGAAAAACGAAACAATCCGATGTCCGAGTACAACATCTACCGCATGACCATGATGTGGTCCCTGGTCACTTCCTGCGCCATCATTATCGGCCTTCCTCGCCCGGTTTTCCTGGTCCTGGTCGCTTCAGCCCTGGCCTACTTCATTGCCCCGGTGATCTTCTTCCTCAACCTCTGGTACTGCTTCACCGTCATCGACAAAAATGACAAGGTCTTTTATCCCAATACCTTCGTCACCTAGTTCGCCTGGATCAGTTGCATCGTCTTCACCATTATGACCGGACTGATGATTGCGGCCAGGGTTTTCAAAATCCAACTCTTTGGATAGGTTTCTCTATTTTATTTAATTTTTTCGGGATGATTCACATTGAAAAAGGCCGCTCGTATGAGCGGCCTTTTTTTCTTGGCTTGAAAATGTAATTCCTGCACACTATTTTATCTGCGGGAATGTTTCCCGTTGCGTTTTACCCTGTCAGCTATATTGTTAAGTTTATATTGTTTTAAAAGGAGCATCGCCATGATCAAAATGAAATTTCTCAGCAATTTTTTTTCCTTTTACACATTATTCTTTTTCCTTTTAACCCCATTTTCCTTGGCAGAACAAGCTCCTCAAAGGATTATTGAACTGGCCAACAGCGAAATTGCCGATTTCGGCCTCGATCCCATCATCATCAACGCCGTGAAGACAGAGAATGCCAAGGGAAAAACCATCGCTCAAATCAAGGAAACAGATGCCAAGTGGATGGCCACCGCCGGTGTAGACGACTTCATGAGATCCCTGATGGAGTCGGAGGTCGGCAAACACCTTGTCGCCATACGTTCCAGTCGCCCCTACATTGCCGAAATTTTTGTCATGGACAACCAGGGGGCCAATGTGGCCATGTCCGACAAGACATCCGACTACTGGCAAGGAGACGAACCCAAGTGGCAAAAATCTTTTAACAACGGCCAGGGGGCGATTTTCATCGATGATGTGAAATTCGACGCCAGTTCCCAGGCCTATCTGGTTCAGGTTTCGGTTCCGGTTAAGGATGGCGAAAAAGCTATTGGAAGCATCACTTTCGGCATCGATATCGACAAAGTAAAATAAACAGAATTTAGCTTAGGGCTTTTTTTAAAGGCCATTTTGTTTTATTTTCCCTGTCAATCATACCCTGAACTGTTGGTGAATTTTCACCTGCTGTCCCAAGGAGATCAAAACCTTCTATCCAGCCCTTTTCCCATCCTTGTTTTTCTCTGGATGCCCAAGGTTCTGTTCATTCTGAAGACACCATTGATAATGATTTCTGCCCAGAATTTTAAGGGCAAATTGTTTGATCAGGAGGGAAACCAAAGCTTTTTAATGACAAAGGGACTTTCAATATTTTTTCGGGAGCCCTTATTTATTGAACCAATATTTTAAATATTTTTTGTTTTCTTAATTTTAATCCCCAGTTGTTAAGGATATGACGCATTCACCTTGACATACGAACAATTGATTTATAGTATTTGGTCCATATATAAATATTTAACTATTTGTGGAAAAAAATGGAAAAAATTCCTTTCGACAGATTTAAAAATTACGATCGCGAAGCTGAAATGCTCAAAGTCCTCGGGCATCCTATCCGCTTGAAAATTGTTACCGGATTGATGTCCCGAACCTGCAATGTAAAAAGAATTTGGGAATGCCTGGGGCTTCCGCAGGCAACGGTTTCCCAGCATCTGGCACTGTTGAAAAACAAGGGAATTATTGAAGGTCAAAGAGATGGAGTGGAGGTTTTTTATTCCGTAGTATCCGAAAAGGTTAAAAAGATAATCTTAGCGATAAATGAACCTGATACCCTTTAAAAAGGAATGGCAGTGGACCGAACCCGTCCAGTTACCGGATTTTCCCCATTGTATCAATCAGAAAGACAGCGTTTTCAAGATATTCTTTAACCTTTTCCAAATCAAAACCATTGGACCGCACAAAAATTATTCTTCCCCCTACCTCGTTTTCATTCCCTCTCAGATGGGGAAAAAACATGGCGCCCATTTCAGGGGTTGATACCAAGCCGCCTGGGTAATTTTTATCATTGGACATCGTCAGTTCAGCAAGAACCCCAGGCATTGCCAAGATCTTTGCCGTCAAAATCAGCCAGTCTTTGACCTGGGATATTTTCTCCTCATATTCTTTTTCAATTTCCGTTCTGAGTCTTTCCGTCAGATCAACCCGGCCCACCCAAATTCCATTCTCTAAACCATCCAACCGTTGCCCGGTGAAAGAATCGAGCACAACCGCCCCAGCAAGACTGAGGCCTCCTTTGCCATAGGTTTGTGTCAGCAAATAAAACCCATGCTCAATGGCTGTTCTGGAAACTCCGGAATCAGTGAGAACCCTTTTGATATATTTTCTACCGCCACGATAATCATTTACTGGAATTGTTATAAAATCGGGAAACCTCGCGGTCATAAGGCTGTAATGTTTTAACGCCTCAACATTAATGGACATTTCATCAGTCGGGCCTTGGCCGGAGGATAGTGTTTTCCCTATCATTTCCTGGGTAATGGGCTTGATTTCCTCATAGGTGCCAAGCCTATCGTAACCCAGAATATGGTGTCCGTTTTTCTTGGCAGAGATTCGAATACAAAAGAGACTTTCCTCAGCTGGGTACATTATTTTTTTCCTCTAGGATTGCCTGGTAAGGTAATTTTTTTCCCAACTTTTCTAAAAATCTCAGTTTTTATTAAATTTCCGGGGCTGATGGAAATAGAAAAAAGAAAATGCCTCCCGGTGGACCCGGGAGGCATTTCATTGAAATAAAATGCCAATCAAAGCAGGTAATTAAACAGCTTCAACCGGAATCTTAATGCCACAACGCTTCAGACCCTGGTTAACGAATTCCTGGATCTTGGCATGATGCTCAGGCTTCAGGTGAGCAAAACGATCCTGCAGTTTCAGGTATTCGGTAACGGGTTTGAATGCCTTGGGCTGATACTGATAGGTGTATTCCCTGTTCTCATACTCGAACAGATGGAACATACCGGTTTCAACAGCCAGTTTGCCTACCATCAGGGTCTGGTTGGAACGAATGCCCCAGCCCTTCGGGCAGATGGACTGAATGTGAATCAGTGCGGAGCCATGAACGTTGGCGCATTTACGCACCTTGTTCATCAGGTCAACAGGATAAGAAATAGACGCTGCAGCTACATATTGCAGTGCGGGATGGAGTGCGATCATGCCGCGTGCAAAGTCTTTAGGCCACAGTTTTTTCGCTTCAGGAATCTTCGGTCCCGGAGGAGTAAAGGTGGTCCAGGCGCCGTAAGGAGTCTGAGGAGAAGTCTGAATACCGGTATTTGCATACTGCTCGTTGTCATAGCATACAAAGATGGCATCGTGGTCACGATAAATCATTGCAGATGCAGCCTGCAGACCGATGTCAGAAGAACCACCGTCACCGGCGAATACATAGATGTTCGGGAAGGTGCCTTTGTATTTACCTTTGCGGATACGGGCTTCGTATGCAGCGGAAATACCGGATGCTACTGCACCACCGTCGGTGATCTGGGTGTGCATCCAGGGCACTGCCCAGGGAACGCACAGATAAGAAGTGTTAGCAACATACATACAGCCTGTGGGGCCGAGGAAAATGGAGTTCTGGCCGGCTGCCTTACAGGTCAGACGATATGCCAGAGCCGGTCCGCAGCCTGCGCAGGTACGATGGCCAGGAACATAGATTTCGTCCAGAGCGGCAGCTTTGTGAATGTTCTGCAGCAAAGGAAGGTCTACTTTTGCTTGTACTTGTTCTTCCAATAAGGTTGTCATTTGTTTCTCCCTCTAATAGCGTTTGTCAATGGTTTGATTAAATATTGTGGAAGCCGATCCAGTAAGCAGTACGCTCGGTTTTGCCTTCTTTGGCGGCCTTGGCAAGCACGTCGCCCATGTAGTAGAACTCGTCGAGGCGAATAACTTCACCACCGAGACCACCCATGAATGCGGTAAGAACGGGCTTGTTGGGGATCTGATACAGGGTGGTGGCAACTTCCAGAGTCAGAATACCGGCCTGGCGGGCTGCACCAAAAGCGTTGTTGGTTTCTACAACACCGATTGCTTTGAATTTGCTGAGGATGTCGGCCAGTACGTCGGTAGCCCAGGGGCGGATGAAGCGGGGGCGAACCAGACCAATCTTCATTCCTTTTTCGCGCATATGGTTGATGGCGAATTTTGCGGTATATGCATGACCACCGCTGATGAAGAGTACATATTCAGCGTCTTCGCAACGATACAGATCAACAAACGGGCTGTAGTTGGTTTCGAAGATGGAGTTGAAGCTCTGAACAACTTCGTCGATGACGGGGAATGCGCCCATCATGGCGTTAACGCGGGTTGCTTCCAGAACATGACCCTGGCCGGGGAACAGCTGGGGACCATGGCCGAGAGGATTCAGAGGATCCAGTGCGTCGGGGAAGCTGAGGGGGGGAAGGAACTTGTCAACTTTTTCCTGAGTAGGAACAACAACCTTCATCGGGATATGGGTGATGAAGTAGCCGTCCTGGCAGTTCATCTGAGGCAGATAAACGCGGGGATCTTCACCGATCCGATAGTACATCAGGGTGTTGTCGAAAGCTTCCTGGGGAGTATGTGCCCAACCCATGATCCAGCACTGGTCGCGGGTGGACAGCGCATCGGTATGCTCGGAACCGAAGTCGCCAGGGGGGTCAAGAGTACGGTTACCGATCAGCATCTGCACGGGGCAGCGGCCGCCGGAAATCGGGGAGTAAACTTCCATTGCGTACATAACGCCTACACCGGAAGAACCGGTGAATGCGCGGGCGCCGGCTGCGGATGCACCGTGAGCGATACCGAGCTGGCCATGTTCGCCTTCGCCGTGTACGAATTCTACGTCGAGTTCGCCGCGGGCGGCCATCTGGGACAGCATCATCATGGCGCCGGTGTAGGGGCGGATAGGATAGGAGGAAGCCACGTCGATGTCAGCCATTTTCAGTGCGTGTGCTACTGCGCCAAGACCGGTGAGGAACTTGGTGGCGCCAACGCGCTTTTCGGATTTCCAGTCAAATCCGGCATCTTCGTAACCGGTCATTTTCACCGTTTCTTTTAAGATTTCTTCTTTTTTGTCTTTGTATTGTTCTGCCATTGTTTTCTCCTCGTAAAGATACCCTGTCGGGTGTTAATTTGGTGCCTAGGCACCTTTGCCACTTTTTTAGTCGGCGTAGAGAGCTTCTACGTGGGGCAGCAGGAAGAGAGCATCCTGGAAGGGAACGCCGTCTTCGAAATCAATTTCGGGTACGCGGTCAATAGCATTGACGGGGCATACCCAAGTACACAGACCACAACCTTTGCAATAGTCAAGGTTGAATCCGATTTTCTGGCCGCCGTCAACCAGCAGAACGGTTGCATCGGGGCATGCCAGAACGCAGGATTTACACATAACGCATTTGTCATGGTCTACTACGGGACGATAGATTCTCCAACCGCCGGTAAGCATCATGGGCTGCTCGCCGTTGACTTTGGGGGATTCTACGATACCGGCATAGGGAATGCTCATTTCTTCGGGAATTTCAACAATGTACTTTTTGTATCTTTCTTTCATGGAATGACTGCTCCTTTTTAGGGTTTTTAAAAAACTGTCAAATTAGGTTATTATTTCAGAACCTTAATTTTGACTTCGTCATAACCCCTCTTGGCGGCGGTACGGTTTGCAGCGGCGCCAAGGACGGATTCTTTCTTAACCAGACCGGAAACGGCAGCGATTGCACCAGCCATTGCGGCACCAAGGCCAAGACCGATGGCGCTGACGTCTTCAGCACCTTCTGCGCCGGAGTAGTCGATCAGCTGCTCGGGAGCGATACCGAGTGCGTCTACACAGGCGATGGCTTTGAGTCTTTTACGTTCTTTTTCGGGAACATACTTGAGCAGATCTTCGGGGGCTTTGGTGGAGTTGATGATCAGATAGCCGCCGTCCTGCAGGCCCTTACATACGTTGATGCCCTTCATGATGGTTGCTTCAGCGACGCCAATGATGTTGGGGCGATGGTTTTCGTATTCGAATTTGTTCTCGATTTCGGCATCGGAAATACGGGCATATTTCCGAACCTGAACGTTGATACGGTCAGGAAGGTCGACGTAGTTGTCAAATGCCTGGGTGAAAAAGCCTTCGCTAAAAGCTGCTTCGGTCAGAACCAGACATACGTCACGACCCTCTTTGTCCTGTACAACGCCGGTCGCCCAAACAGTGATTTCAGTAGTTTTTGCCATTTGAATGTTCCTCCTTCATTAGGATTTTTTTATTGCTGGCTACACCGATCAGGAATGACCCGGATCTTTTACCAAAAAGACCCGTTTCCTTTCCTTTCGCTTTGGCTTACCTGCTTGCAACATACCTCAGAGTTAAGGACCTTCACCTCCTTTCATGCCTGCAAGCCAAAAACCTTATTTTACCGCATTAATTTATGCTGGCTTCTTTTTGAACCAGTTTGGTTTTCGCCTCCATTTCAAGGACAACCCTTTCAAACTTAGCCGCTACCTGCTCCTGGGAAAGTTCTTCCTTGCCCCCGGACTTGAAGCGGGTGCTCATCTTGAGCATGCGCACCATGCGACAACAGCTTTCGATGTCGGATCCGTTCATTCCGTCTGAGATCTTGGCCAGTTTGGCGAGCACCTCATCCTTCAGATTCAGGTCGCTGGCGCTCAGGCGGAAAATCTCCAGACGGTCCGACTCACTGGGACTTTCAAAGTTAACCACGTAATCGAAACGTCCCGACCTCAAAAGAGCCGAGTCAACCAGGTCCATCCTGTTGGTCGTAGCGATAATAATGATATCCTGGAAAGCTACCGCCTTGTCGATCTCCACCAGCAACTGGTTGACCAGACGCTGCTCGGTTCCGGCATGCATGGAACCACCCATCCGGGTAGGGGCTATGGTATCCACCTCATCGAGGAGAAGAACACAGGGCGCAATGTGTTTGGCCTTTTTAAACACCTCGGCGACTCCCTTTTCAGACTCGCCGACATACTTTGAAAACAGGGCCGAACTGTGAACGCTGAGAACGGGGAGCTCATACTCTCCCGCCAGTGCCTTGGCCATAAGAGTCTTGCCGGTCCCAGGTCCGCCGGTAAAGAAAAATCCCCGGGGAAGAATCGCCCTGGCATCTTTCTCATCCGCGCTGGCGCGGAGGCAGATTTCCATTACCATGCCGAGGTTCTTTTTCACTTCATGAAGGCCGCCGACGTCCTTGAGCTTGGTACGCGGCCGTTCGGGAAGGAACTCGCGCATGGCGCTCGGCTCCGTCTCGCGGAAGGCGCTTAAAAAATCTGCCTGCTCGACAAACACTTGCGTCAGATCGGCCTCGGAGGGGTTGACACCATCCGCACGCAGTTTGGAGAGAACCCGCCGCAGCGTAACCATCCCGGCTTCTTTGCATAATGCGGCCAGGTCGGAGCCGACAAAACCATGGGTCAGTTCCGCCAGTCTTTCAAGATCGACATTCTTGGCCAGAGGCATTCTGCGGGTATGGATTTTAAGAATCTGATTCCGGCCCACGCGACTGGAGGGGTTGATGATGATTTCGCGGTCAAAACGGCCCGGACGCCTCAAAGCCGGATCAAGCATGTCCGGAATGTTCGTGGCGCCAATAACAATGACCTGGCCACGGGATTTCAAACCGTCCATCAGCACCAGGATCTGGGCGACAACCCTTTTTTCGACGTTACCGTGAGTCTCGGTACGCTTTGGACAAATGGCATCGATTTCGTCGATGAAAATAACGGAAGGAGCGTTGGAGGAGGCTTCGGTGAATATCTGACGGAGACGAGCCTCGCTCTCTCCGTAAAATTTGTTCATTACCTCGGGGCCATCGATATGGATGAAACGCGCTTTGACCTCGTTGGCCACGGCACGGGCGATAAGGGTTTTACCGACACCCGAAGGCCCGACCATCAGAATCCCCTTGAGCGGTTCGATCCCAAGCTTGGTAAAAATCTCCGGATAGCGCATCGGATACTCGACGATCTCCCGGATCTTCTTGAGCTCATCATCGAGACCGCCGATATCCTCATAGGATACGCGGGAATCTTTTTCCGCCATGTCGGACTTCTTGACCCTGACGAAAGTGCTGGGGTTGATAATTACCGGTCCCTGCGGACTGGTTCCTTCGATCAGAAAAGTTTTGGCTCCAAGCCCAAAAATCTGCACCTCGACTTTGTCGCCGGTTACAACGGCCCGCTTGGCAAGCATCATGGCCAATTGCTGCGCCTCTTCCTCACCGGGAGGGGTCTGCCCCGGATCGGTAGGAGCGATCAGCATCGTTTCGCATTGCTTGGGCTCACATTTGCGGATATCGACGAAATCGTCGATACCGGCACCGGAGTTTTCACGGACGAGGCCGTCCATGCGGACGGTATTGAGAGGGAGATTGGAGGAGGGATCCATTATCAGGATTCGCGCGACGGTTTTGCGCGCACCCAATACTTCTACTATATCCATCGGCTTAATGCCGAGCTCTTCAAGTCTTTCCTGGTAAACCCTGATGATACCTTTGCCAACGTCTCCGGCCTGGGCTTCGTCAACAACGAACGTCAAACCTTTGCCTTCAATTTTATTGGGTATCCAAGACATGAAGCTTTCCACCCTTCCTTTTCGGTTTTTTCGAAGAGCCTGCCCGGCGAACGTTCGACGGAAAACTACTATTTTGCCCTGTTTTTGTCAAGAGAATTTTACGGTCGCGCGGGCTCTTCACCGCCGCCATGGAAGAAAAAAACATTTGAACAATTTACAACTTACAAAGGCCCAAGCACTTCTCCCCGCTTGCCAATGCAGACGGCTTGCTGATGATCGTCCTGGGTATTAGCTCTTTTCATGCGGATAGAGGCTGACATCCTCCTCAGCCGTCGCGCATACTATGGAAAAAGGGAAGAGATGTCAAATCATTTCGCCTTGACAAAAATTCATGAGATCCCGGCCAGCCATGTCTTCGCCCCGAAACCTTGGAATCGGCCCTTCGCCCCTGGTTACAAACTCAATCTTTAAGCCATTTTTTGACCGAATCGGCAATTCCGGGAGCATCCAGCCGGCAACCGGAACGCAATTCAGCCTGGGTTCCCTGTTCAATGAAAGCATCGCCCAGACCCAGGCATAAAGTCGGCCGACTGAAGCCATGAGCAGCCATCAACTCGAGGACCGCCGAGCCGACACCCCCGCAAAGTACATTTTCCTCAACAGTGATAATCGGTTTGTTTCCTCCCGCCTCATCGAGGATCAGAGATGAGTCCAAAGGCTTGGCAAACCGAAGATCGATCACCGCCAGGGAAATCCCCTCCTTTTTCAGCAGTTGCGCCGCCTCCAGGGCGGGACTGACCATCGATCCAATGGCCAGAATGGAACCGTCGGCACCGTCCGTCAGCTTTTCTCCCTGGCCGATTTCAAACGGATTTGCCGGATCGGTCATCGAAACCCCTGTTCCCTTGCCCCGCGGATAGCGGAAAGCGAACGGTCCATCATGGCCAAGAGCGGTCACCATGGCCCGGCGGAGTTCCTGCTCATTCCGCGGCGCCATGATCGTCATGTTGGGCATATGCCGCAGGAAGGAGAGATCAAAAACGCCATGATGGGTGGGGCCATCGGAGCCAACCAACCCGCCCCGATCGAGAGCAAAAACCACCGGCAGATTCTGAAGACAGACATCATGCAGGATATTGTCGTAGGCACGCTGCAAAAAGGTCGAGTAGATGGCCACCACCGGCTTCCGCCCCTGGCAGGCCAGCCCGGCGGCGAAAGTGACGGCATGCTGTTCGGCGATTCCCACGTCAAAAAAACGATCCGGAAAGCGCTCCCGGAAGCCGGTCAGCCCGGTGCCGTCGGTCATGGCGGCGGTAATGGCGACGATGCGGTCATCCTTTTCCGCCATCTCGATAAGGGTCTTGCCGAATACAGCGGTATAGGTTCCGGCTCCGCCCTTGCTTTCATGAACCTCCCCGGTTTCCCGGTCAAAGTTCCCGACACCGTGAAAAAGCGAGGGTTTTTTCTCCGCCGGGAGGTAACCCTTTCCCTTTTTAGTGGCAACATGGACCAGGACCGGCCCGCTGAGGCGTGACACATTGCCCAGGGTGGTGATCAACTCCTCCAGGTCGTGCCCGTCGAGGGGGCCCACGTAATTGAAACCCCACGCTTCAAAAAGCATCCCCGGTGTCAGAAATCCCTTCAAAGAATCCTCGGCGCGGCGCGCCAGAGCCAGAAGATCCTTGCCGAACATGGGAACCCCCTGCAGGAATCCCTCGGCCTCTTTCCTCAGGCGAACAAAGAAATCCGACGTCAGTTTGCGGCTCAGAAAGGAGGAAAGTGCACCCACATTGGGGGAAATCGACATTTCGTTGTCGTTGAGGACGACAATCAGGTTCCTCCCCAGATGTCCGGCCTGGTTCAATCCTTCCAAGGCCACACCGGCGGTCAGCGAACCGTCACCGATGACAGCGATGATCTTCTCCGCGCCCCCCAGTTTGTCACGGGCCACGGCCATTCCCAGGGCAGCGGAAATGGAGGTGCTGGAGTGCCCCACATCGAAACAATCATAGACACTCTCACTGCGTTTCGGAAACCCGCTCAAACCTCCATGTTGCCGCAGCGTCGGGAATCGCTCCTTCCGCCCGGTGATGATCTTGTGGGCATAGGTCTGATGTCCGACATCCCAGACGATTTTGTCCCCGGGAGTATCAAATACCCGGTGCAGGGCCAGGGTCAGTTCCACCACGCCGAGGGAACTGGCCAGATGGCCACCCGTTTGGGCCACCGTATCGACCATAAAAGTGCGAATTTCTTCGGCCAGCGAGGAAAGCTCGCCCATGGTGAGTCCCTTGATGTCCTGGGGGGTCCTGATCGTGTCGAGGATTGTGGTCATGGATTCACCTCAGGTAGTCCGGTCGACAATATAGCAAGCGATCTGCCGCAGCGGTTCCGCCGCGGCGGGCAAAGGCTCCAGCGCAGCCAAGGCCAGGTCTCGGAGTTCCACGGCCCGCCTCTTTGCTTCCATCAGGCCGAACAGCGCCGGATAAGTGGCCTTGCCTCTGGCCTCGTCCACTCCCACCTTCTTGCCGAGGAGTTTTTCATCCCCCACCACGTCGAGGATGTCGTCGGCAATCTGAAAGGCTAGTCCCGCCGCTTCGCCATAACGGGTCAGATGGGCGAAGACGGCCTCATCCGCTCCTCCGGCCAGGGCGCCGGCCTGCACCGAGGCCAGGATCAGCGCGCCGGTTTTGTGGGTGTGAATATAATCCAGGGTCGGCGAATCGATAGCCTTCCCCTCCGCTTCGATATCCACCGCCTGCCCGCCAACCATGCCGAAGGAACCGGCCTTGCGGGCGATGATGTGAATGATCCGGCGCAACGTCCCGTGGGGAAGACGCCGGGCGGTCTCGGGACTGGAAAGGAGGACGAAGGCTTCGGTAAGGAGAGCATCCCCCGCCAGTACCGCCATAGCCTCTCCGAAAACCTTATGACAGGTGGGACGGCCACGCCGGAAATCGTCGTCGTCCATGGCCGGCAGATCATCATGGATGAGGGAATAGGTGTGGATCATCTCCATGGCGCAGGCCACCGGCACCACCCGCTCCGCCTCCCCTCCGGCCGCTTCGCAGGCGGCCATCATCAGGACCGGCCGAAGCCGTTTGCCGCCGGCCATGACCGAATAGCGCATGGCCTGGTGGAGATTGTGAGGGATGATATCCTCAGCCGGCAGGAATCTGTCGAGAGCCTGGTTGATGCACTCGCCTTTCTCTTTCAAAAAAGCTTTTAAATCCATGATATCCTCAGCTTTCCCGATCCCCGGTGTCGGTGTCGAAGGCGCGGGTTTTAAAATGGCCGTTGCGTTCTTTGAGCAACACTTCGATCTTGTTTTCCGCCTCCTGCAGGGCTTTGCGGCAAAGCGCCAACCGCTCCACCCCCTGTTCGAACCAGCGCAACGCTTCCTCCAGGCTCAGATCCTCCTTTTCGAGGTTTTCCACTGCTTTTTCAAGACCCGACAAGGCCTTTTCAAAAGTTTCCTTGGCCATTTTCCAACCCCCAATCTATCGCCCCCTTCCCGGTTCGTCAAGAAACCGGGAAAAGGAGAATCATTTTCATCGCTCTATGATTTCCTCGGTGACCACTTTGGCCATCCCTTCATTGAAGCGGATCAGCAATCGTTCCCCCACGGCCAGTTGGCCGGCTTTGCGCACCAGCTTCCCATCTTTTTCCTGTGAAACCAGGGCAAAGCCGCGGGACAGGATGGCGAGAGGGGAAAGGGCGTCCAGCCGCCCCGCCAGCGCAAAGAGCCGGCCCTCCCGGATCTCCAGCACCCGCCTCATGGCCGCCTCCAGCCGGAAAGCGGCCTCTTGACAGCGGCGGCGCTGCAGTTCCAGCTTTTCCACCGGGGAACAGAGACGCTTCTCTAAACTCCGCAGACGCTCCCGTGACAGACGGAACAGCGAGGCCATGCGTGAGGACAGGCGAATATCCAGATGGTCCAGATGGGATTCCAGCTCGAAACGGCTTTTCACCACCAGTTCCGCGGCAGCGCTCGGGGTTGGCGCCCGCAGATCAGCGACCAGATCAGCAATGGTCACATCGGTTTCATGGCCGACAGCGGATATGATTGGGATTCGGGAGGAATGGATGGCCCGCGCCACCACCTCCTCGTTGAAGGCCCACAGATCCTCCAGCGATCCTCCTCCTCTCCCGACGATGAGCACATCCGCCTCCCCGTGACGGTTGAGATCGGCAATGGCGGCGGCAACCTCGGCGGCGGCCCCTTCCCCCTGCACCTTCACCGGCACCAGAAGAATACGGAGCCCCGCCCCGCGCCGGGAGAGAACATTGAGGATATCGCGGATCGCCGCCCCCGTAGGCGAGGTAACCACTCCGACGATCCGGGGCAGAGCGGGAAGAGGCTTTTTGTGCTCCTCCGCAAAGAGTCCCTCGGCGGACAGCTTTTCCATTAGTTGCCGGAAAGCCAGATGCAGATTTCCGACCCCGCAGGCTTCCATGGCCTCGACCAGCACCTGCAGCTCCCCGCGCTGGGGATAGAGGGAAACCCGCCCCCGGCACAGGACCTTCATTCCATCCCGGGGGACGAAGGGAAGGAGCCGGTTGTAAGGACGGAACATGACCGCCCGCACGGCAGCTTTTTCATCCTTCAGAACGAAATAATAATGCCCGGAGGAAGGTGCCGAAAAATTGGAAACCTCCCCTTCCACCCAAACCTCCCAGAAATTCTCCTCCACCAACTCCTTGAGCAGTTCGTTGAGGCGGGAAACGGTCAATATGTTGGCAACTTCGGCCATGGCATCTTCCAAACCGCAGGTTGTTCATTGACAGGGAAAGGCAAAGGCGGATAATTATAGTCGTTTATCCGTCCCGGGGAAAGAAAATGGAACGTCGGCACATCATCACCATCGCCAGTGAAAAGGGAGGGGTCGGAAAAACCACCCTGGCCATCAATCTGGCAATCTACCTGAAAGCCCTCCGCGAAGAAATTCCGGTCACCATCTTCAGCTTCGACAACCACTTTTCAGTGGACCGCCTGTTCCGCATCGGCAACCAGGCCCCGACCGGAGATGTCTCGCAGTTGTTTTGGCCCCAGCCGCCCCAGGATCTGGGCGGCATGGGCGAATTCGGCATTAACTTCATTCCCTCCCTGGGGGCGCTGGACCCGGTCGCGCTGGGCATCAAGGGAGTGGAAAGGCTGGCTCAGGGAATCGAAAAAACCGGTCTGACCGGCTTCGTTCTCATCGATACCCGTCCGGTCCTCGACATCTTCACCCAGAATGCCCTGTTTTCAGCCGACCAGGTCATCATTCCGGTCAAGGATCTCCCCGCCATGGAAAACGCCGCCGATATCTACGCCTTTTTCGACCTGTACCGTCTGCCGCGAAAGCGTCTTCGCATTCTCCCCTCGCTGATCGACATGCGCATCCGCTTTCCGGGCCCCTTCCGCAACACCTTCGAACTGCTGCGGGCCTACGCCATCAAATGCGGCTATCGCTGTTTCGAGGGTTACATCTCCAAAAGCCCCAAGGTGGAATCCCTCAACACCAATCCCCAGGGAAGGATCTATCCGGTCCTGATCCACGGCCGCAACACCGAGGTCCACAACCAGTACGCCGCCCTGGCCCGGCAGGTGATCCAACGCGCCTTTCCCGAACCGACCGAACAAAACCAGCAGGTGAAAACTCCCGGAAGCGCTCCGTCCCAGGTCATTTCCGGCTCTCGGCCGGATTGACCTTCCGGGCGGCGGCCGGCAAAGCGGTGTCGGCGCCCTTTTCCACCAGACGGGAAACGGCCACCACCTCCACTCCCCGCGCCTTGAACCGGTTGACTGAGCGACGCAAGGCTTCCAGGGTTTCAGGATAGGGATGGCAAATCCCCACAGCCAATCCTTTTTTTTCGGCGAGAGCGATCAGATGATCGATCTGGCGGCCGATCCGCCCGACATTCTGGACATTGTCCAGGAAAACATCGCGGACCGCCACCGCCATCTTCAGCCGTTTGGCGGTCAGGTAGCCGGTTGATTTGGGGGTGGTCAGGCTGTCGACGAAAAAGAGCCCCCTGTTCCTCAACTCTTCCAGAACCACCTCCATCTTTTCAGCATGTTCCGCAAAGAGTGACCCCATGTGATTGTTGCCGCCGACAGCATGGGGGACTCTTTCGAGCTGATCGTTCAGCCGGGAGACCAGCTCCCCGGCAGTCAAGTCAACCAGAAGGGCTCCTTCGCCGGGATTGACCTCAGGATAACTTTGCGGCTGCATGGGGATGTGAACCAGCACCTCGCGGCCGCTGCCATGCGCCAAACGGGCGGTCCAGGCGGCATAGGGTTCATAGGGCAGGATGGAAAAGGTCACCGCCAGCGGAAGCTTGGCCAGTTTCCGGGCAAACTGGCGGTCCCGCCCCAGATCATCCATGATGATCGCCACCTTTTTCCCGGAGTGAACCGGTTCCGCCACGGGGATCGGCGGCGGGGGATAAAATCGAAGCAGAAAGGGGCGATTTCCCTCCCAGGCCACCCCGATCATCTTCTGGGCGGGGTCGGATTGGACGCGGATTCCGGGAGCAATCGCCTTCAGCCGCCGGCTCAAGGTTTCCACCCATTCACTGCCGGGGAATTTGCTATGCACCCGGAACAGGATCAGATCCCCCTGCGGTTTGATCTCCAAGTGCCGCAGCTGAATTCCATTTCGGATCAGAGCGCTTTCGATCTCAACCCGCATCTCCTCGAGCTCTGGCCTTTCGGCCGTTTCGGGATAGGGCGTCGAAACAGCAGGGATAGAAACAGGCGCGGGCGGGGGAGAGGAAGATGATGAAGGAGACTGGACATCCGAAGTTCCCGAAGGAGAGGAGGTTACTGGTGGTTGGTAATGCCGCCGCAGATGGGAAAGACCCACCAGGGCCGCCAGTAAAACACCGAGAACAAAAAGGGCGGCGAGCAGAACCTTAACCCGGCGATCAGGCCCAACCCTTTTGGTTTTTTTTCTGCGGGAACTGTTTTTTTTCAAGATCGCTTCAACCTTGACCGTCGTTTCCCCGGGAAGGGGCGACTAGGCTGCGCCTTTCTGGTTCAAGCCCTTTAGAAGCCGCCATCCCTTGAGCAGATCAAGAGCCCGCATCAGCTGATAATCCTTCTGTTCCTGGGGTTCGATGGCGAAGCCATGACGACCGTCCCCGCTTCCCTTTTCCGGTTTTCCCTTCTCCGGAGCCAGATGATGATCGAGGTCCTCCTCCCGAAATACGGAGCGCTCCACCTCCTCGCCCTGCAGTGGATGGACCAGGATATCGGGAATGATGCCCTTGGCCTGAATCGATCGCCCCGATGGAGTGTAGTAAAGGGCCGTGGTCAGCCGCAATCCATGATTGTCGGCCAGGGGGATGACCGTCTGCACCGAGCCTTTGCCGAAGCTCGGCGTACCCAGGACCACCGCCCGGCGATGATCCTGGAGTGCCCCGGCGACAATTTCGGAGGCGCTGGCGCTGCCGCCGTTGATCATCACCACCATGGGGCAGGAGGGTTCGCTTCCGTCATCGCGGGCGAAAAATTTCATCTGACCCTCGGCATCGCGCCCCTCGGTATAGACGATGAGCCCTTTGGTCAGAAAAATATCCGCCACCTTAACCGCCTGATCCAGCAAACCGCCGGGATCGTTTCGCAAATCGACAATCAACCCGGACAGATTGGTGCCGTTTTTGCGGCGCATCTCCGCCAGTCCCTTTTTCAGATCCTCGGCGGTATTTTCCTGAAACTGGGCGATGCGGATGTAACCTATTCCTTCATCAAGAATTTTAGAGCGTACGCTCCGGATCTTGACAATCTCCCGAACCAAAGTGAACTCTTTGGGGACCTTAAAGGAGTCGCGCATGATGGTAATGGTCATTCTGGTCCCTTTCCCCCCTCGCATCATCCTCACCGCATCGACCAGGGTCATGTCCTTGGTCGGCTTGTCGCCGATCTTGACGATCTGATCCCCCGCCATCAGACCGGCCCTGTCGGCAGGAGTACCCTCGATGGGCGAAACGATAGTCAGGACATTGTCGCGGATGGTGATTTCGATGCCGATGCCGCCAAATTCCCCACGGGTGTCGATCTGCATCTCCATGAAGGCCTCCGGGGTCATGAAAGCGGAATGGGGATCTAGGGTAAGCAACATGCCGTTGATCGCCCCTTGAATCAGCTTGCCGGTTTCCACTTCGTCCACATAATTGTCGCGCACGATGGACAGGACATCGGTAAAAAGCTTCAGGTCCCGGTAGGGGTCATTGGGCACTCCGGCCGCTTGACAAAATCCCCCTCCGGAAAAGGATCCGGACAGAATGAAAACGGAAAGGCAGAAAAAAAACAGCGCTGATTTGACACTTGTCGGCATGAAACTCCTCCGCTCAGACGATCATTACCGCTTCAGCCATTGAGCCGGGTTTTGTGGCACACCCCGATGACGGATTTCGAAATAGACGCTCCGGCTTCCTTCGAAACCGGACAAAGCGATAATTTCCCCCCTCTTGACCGTGTCCCCCACCTGCTTAAGCAGTTTGGAGGCTTGCGCGTAAAGGGTATGAAAGCCATCGCCATGATTGACAATGAGAAGATTGCCGTAGCCGCGGAAATGGTTGGCGAAGGCCACCTTTCCGCTCCAGACCACGGCAATCGGTTTTTCGGAGGCGGCTTCGATTTCGATTCCCTGGCTCTCATAAAGGGTTTCGAGATCGGGGTGTTTCCTGGTGCCGAAAGCGATTCTCACCGGCCCCTTGACCGGCCACATCAGTTCACCCTTTTGGGCCGCGAAATCTCCCTTGCCGACGGCATCCGCCACCCTTGCCTGCTCCAGTTTGCGAATCAGTGCGGTTAAATCCCTGGCCCTTCCCCGCAGAGCGGCAATCTCCCGGCTGAGGTTTTTCTTTTCTTGCGCCACCTGCGTCAGCAGCCTTTTATTCAGGCTATGCGCTTTTCCCAGAGATTCCCGGTCCTGCTTCAGGCCATCAAGAACATCCTTTTGGCGCCCCTGAAGTTCCCTCAGTTGCTGCAGACCGGCGGCCAGTTTCCGCCCTTGGGCGCGGTAGGCGGAAAGCAATTCCTGGTCACGCTGCACGATCCTCCCCAGAAAATCCATGTCTTCCAGCGCTGCATCAGGTGAGGAGGATGAAAAAAAAACCTGCAGAAGAGTTGTCTCCTCTTCCTTGTAGAGCACTCGCAAACGTTCTTTAAGCCGACCTTCCGCCTCCTTCAGGGCACCCTGGGTCTGACGGATCTCCTCTTCCTTGTCCTTTATCGACCCCAATAACGTGGAAGCCTTCCGTTCCTCTTGACCGATGCGTTGTTCCAGAGCCGAAACCTCTCTGGCCACGGCTTTAAGATCCTGGCGCAACGTTTTTTCCCTGGCTTCCTTGCCGCGCAGCTGTCTGTAATTCTGATCAATGCGGGTTTCAATTTCGCGCAAACGGCGCTGGCTCTCACCGATTTCGGCAGCATCGACCGGATTCAAACAAATCAAAAATCCCAGCCACCCCAGGAATAGGGCAAAAACAGCTTTTGATCCTGGCCACTTCACTGATAACGTATCCGGACGAATTTACGCAGAGAAGTCATGCTTCCGAGAATGCCGAGGGCAACGCCGGCTCCGAGCAGACCCAACTGGAAACGGGGGGGGAGAAAAGAAACATGCCCCACACCCATGGTGAGCAGGAGAGAAACTACGCTCTGCTTCAGAAACAGGGCGAAAATGAGATAACTTGCCCCGAGGGCCAGCAGACCGCCGAAAAGCCCTTGGGCGGCACCCTCAATGATATATGGCATTTTGATAAAAGCAGGAGTGCCCCCAACCAGGGACATGACCTCCAGTTCCTCACGGCGGGCGTAGAGGGTTAGCTTGATGGTGTTGGCAACGATGAAAACGGTGGCGAAAAGCAGAAATCCGCCGAGAATGGCGGCGGAAAACTTGAGCAGAAGGACGAATGAGTCGAACCGTTCCAGCCATTCGCGGCCAAAACGCATGTCGGAGAAGTGGGGGTTTTGTTTCAATTTGGTCACCACCGCCTCGACCCCCTGGCTGTTGCGGAACCCTTCTTTCAATCCGATTTCCAGGGATGCCGGCAGGATCGAGGGATTCATGCCCTGAAGCAGATCGGAGTTCTGCCCCAGCCTCTGGCGGAATCGTTCGAACGCTTCCTGCTGGGAGACATAAACCACGTCGGCCACTTCAGGATACCCCTCGACCTGTTTCCGCCATTCCTTGAGGACCTCGTCCGAGGGAATTTTCTCCAGATAGGTTTTGATCTGGATCCGCCGGCTCCAGGAGGTGGTCAATTCCTCAAAGTTAAAAAAGATGACACCGAAAAAGGCGACAATGGTAAGGGATACCGCCATGGTCCCCACCGCGGCAACGCACAGAAGCGGGTTCTGGAGCATGTTGCGGCCCGCACATCTCAAAAAATATAGGAACCTGCCCACCACCGTTATTTTTCCAACCCTTTTCCTGACACCTTCATGGGTGGCAGTCCTCCACAACTCTCCCCTGACGAAGGACAATCACCCGTCGGGGGTGCCGCTTGATCAACTCCTTATTGTGGGTGGCCATGACCACCGTCGTTCCCCGCGCATTGGCCCCTTTGAAAAGCTCCATGATCTCCAGGGTCGTCTGATCGTCCAGGTTGCCGGTCGGTTCATCGGCCAAAAGTACCATCGGATCCACCACCAGCGCCCTGGCGATAGCGGCCCGCTGCTGTTCGCCGCCGGAGATTTCCAGGGGAAACTTTTTCAGATGATTTTCCAGGCCGACCATCTTGAGCGCCTGGAAAACTTTTTTGCTGACCTCGTGCCGCTTCTTCCCCTGAACTTCCAGGGGAAAAGAGACATTTTCCAGCAGCGTGCGATTTTTGATCAGCTTGAAATCCTGGAAAACCACTCCCAATTGCCGGCGCAGATAGGGAATCTGGGAGGTTCGCATTCGGGTGATGTTGCGGCCGTTGATCAGAATCTGGCCGCGGTTCGGCTTCTCGCCGCAGAAAAGCATCCGCAAAAGGGTCGATTTCCCCGCCCCCGAGGGGCCGGTGACGAAGACGAACTCCCCCTTGC
>JAAZDE010000106.1 GCA_012512925.1 Desulfuromonadaceae bacterium | reverse complement strand
GTCCATCCGTGCTCCCGGTTCCAGATGGTGGAGGTGGTCACGCCGATCCGAACGGCGACATCCTTCTGGCGCAAGCCCAGTTCGAGGCGGAGCCCCCGCAGGTGACCGCCGAGAGGGGCCGGCTCGCGGGAGAGTTCTTCAACTAATAGTTGAATTCTGGGGTCGAACCAAGGCAAGTCGCCGTTTTTTCAATCCAGTTTATGCCAAAAACAGCGGTTATTTTGCTCCATGGAGCGGTTGTCGGGATCGAAATTACCATCATAAAAGGGTGGCGATTCCCGCAGAAAAAAGGAAAACCTCGATATTATCGACACACCCCTTACCCCGGATGCCCAGGAAACTTCTGAATTTTCTTCACAAAGGGGTCACTCCCGACGGCCAGACTTTTGTCCCGTGTTCCTCGCTCTGGTCCAGAATAAACAGATGAAACGACCATCACTCTGATTTTGGCCCGGAAAATCGGCCTATAGGCGGTATTTTAAGACCTATTTTCCTAAAAACCATAAAATTTCGGTGAGTTCTCTTGGTCCGACCCCCGATAAGTGTCCTCTGAAGGATCAAGTTCTCGTATCTGTCAAAAAACTGTGCGTGAAGATCCATTACCCGGCTACGGCCCGGTAACTTCAGCGAACCGCCCGGTGCGGACCCGCAGGCCGGGTGGTGTGAGAGGCTGGGGAGAAAATCCCCCGGCTACCCTGGTAGCCGGGCACTATTCATGCCATGCCATGGGTACCGGTTCGGGAACCTTGCCGGAGGCCATACGAACACCTAACTCAAAAGCGCGTCTGCAATCGTCGGGAAAGACATTGGCATGCCGCGCCAGCTTTGCATCTATATCAAAAAGCTCCGCCTCGAACTTGCCGTAATCGCTGTACTGCAGAGTGTCTGTTGATAGAAGCACCTCGCATGCACCAAAATGCATCCGCAACGTCATCTGCGTCATAGCGAACATCCGGTCATAGCCTATCTTTGCAAGCATCTGATCAGGTACATTCATGGTGTAGATCATGGCCGTGTTGATGCGTCGAGGAAAGAGCGAGCGCCCATCCTTCGCATATTTCAAGTATGGGAAGCACAGTCGCTCGAGGAATGCGCGCGTGGCAGCGGACTCAGCGCCATAATAGACAGGCGTGCCAATGATCAGGGCATCGGCCGTCTTGACACGATCCAGCACCGGGCTCAGATCATCCTGTACTGAGCATACCCCATCTTTCTTTCGGCTGAGGCGCTTGCAGCTGAAACAGCTGATGCAACCAGAGAACTTAAGGTCGTACAGTTGGACCAGTTCGACTGACGCACCGGTTGACTGAGCCCCTTTAAGGGCACTATTCAATAGGGTGGCCGTGTTCCATTGCCTCTTGCGTGGACTGCCGTTGAACGCCATCACCTTCATTGTCGATTTCCTTCAGATGCCATAGGCACGAGAATTATGCTCTGGACAGTCAGAGTCATAATGACGGACTTTTTGGCTAACGTCTAAATTAAGCCGAGCCGCGAGGCGGCGTCGGCTTGAATGAATTGTGTACGCCCGGCACGGGCGTGAACGTATGGGGTGCAAGTCCCCTGTACGTGAATCCAGGTAATGAGGATTTTCCGTTATTACCGCAAGTGCTAGCCGAAGGAAGGAGGTGCCTCCGCGAGAAGGGGCTGGGGGGAAAATCCCCGGGCTACCCCATTCGGTCCTTCATACATCCTTATTGCCTCCTTATTTGGGCGGCTGAAGAAAAAACATCCCGAAACGGGCCAAGGAATTTCCTCTCGGGTGACCAGTCAGTGACGGCGAAAACGACGTCCGTGAAGTGTCCTCTGAAGTCCGCCTCCAAGGCCTTACGGAAATCGATGGCGGTTCGGTATGGATCATTCGCAAAGGCGCCACAACCCCATGCGCCGAGAACGAGGGCTCCGTAGCCATAGGCGGATGCGACAGCAAGAACGCGATGCATGCGTTTCCGCAGGAGATCACCCGACTCTGGTTGACCAATCGCAGGGGCGTAGGGCGCTGCCGAAGTCAGAAAGCTCAAGAGCCACGGACGATCGAGTTCCGCTCCGTCATCCGTCCGAAAAACCGGGACGTCCGGTGAGTAAATCACCCAATCACTTGAATCGGGTTGTGAACGTCTCCGGTGGTAATCGTACATGGGATCATCTGCAAGTGTGCAATAAAGAGCACTCGACCGGCATAGCACTTCTTCCTG
>JAAZDE010000105.1 GCA_012512925.1 Desulfuromonadaceae bacterium | reverse complement strand
GTTTCCGAGGGTGCTGAATAGTTACGATTTTTTTTCAAATTGAAAAATTTTGCCTATCATGTCCTTTCCCACGAAACCCAACCAGCAGGACATTTAAAAAAATATATTTATTACAATGGATTAAGTCAGTGACCACCGGCAAAGCCGGTGGCTTGACAGATTGTGAACCGCTCAAAGCGGTCTATTCAACAGATTCTCTGACCACCTTTCGGTGGTCGACCATTTGAACAAATGGAGTTGCTCGAGACGTTGGCCTTCCTGCTCTTGGTCACGAATGTACGCCCGAACCACTGTCTCATCGGCACCCACAGTTGAAACGAAATAGCCCCGTGCCCAAAAGCTCATGCCACCGTAGTTCTTTCGCTGACCGAGGTAGGTCCGCGCGATGTGGATGGCACTCTTGCCTTTCATATACCCCACCACCTGAGCCACTGCATACTTGGGCGGGATGGAGATCAGCATATGCACATGGTCGGGTTGCAGGTGTCCTTCCAGCACCCGGCTCTTTTTTTGCCGGGCCAGATCATGCATCACGTCGCCAAGGTTTTTCCGGAGTTGGCCATAGAGCATCTTCCTCCGGCATTTCGGGATCCACACGATATGGAACTTGCATTCCCATTTTGTGTGGCTTAAACATTGTACGTCGTTCATGAAGCCTCCTTTTTCGTGACTTTGAGCGGTCCACGAATTCGGAGGCTTCTTTATTTTGCCGGAATCGTCAAACTGTTGGGGTCCCCCGGCAAAGCCGGGGGTTTACCCAAGGGAAATTAACACAACGTGTTCACTAAAACTTGAGAAGAGCGCAATATATGCGTATATTCTTCAAAACAAAGAGACTCCAAAAAATCTGTTCGCAGCAAGGCGAGGCGATCAAACTCCTCGGGGCAAAACGAGCGGGCAAACTGATGCAGAGGATGATGGAACTTCAGGCCGCCAGAACCCTGGCGGACATCAGCCACCTGCCCCCGGCCCGTTGTCATGCCCTGACCGGGAACCGTAGCGGCCAGCTGTCCGTCGATCTCGAACATCCGTACCGCCTGCTGTTCATACCGGCCCATGATCCGGTCCCGACACGAGCGGACGGCGGGCTGGACTGGAGGCTGGTCACGGAAATCGAGATCCTCGAGATCGTCGATACGCATTGAGGGAGGCGGGAACGATGAGAGCGAAGAAAAAATATACCTTTACACCGGACTATGCCGTTCCTCCCGGGGCTACCCTGCAGGAGGTGATGACCTCCCTGGGGATGCCCCAGAAGGAGTTGGCCGTGCGTACCGAATTGACCGAGCAGACGCTGAACCGTATTTTCAAGGGGGAGCAGCCGATCTCGTATACAACCGCCAATCGCCTGGAACTGGTCACCGGGGTTCCGGCCGGTCTGTGGAACAACCTCGAAGCCCAATACCGGGAACAGTTGGCGAAGCTGGAGGAGCGTCGCCGGTTCGAGGCGGACAAGGAATGGTTGCAGACCATCCCGGTCAAGGAACTGATCGAGCGCGGTCATGTGGAGCCGGACGATGACAAGGTGAACCTGATCCGCAAGGTTCTGGCCTTCTTCGGTGTTTGCAGTGTGCAGGCGTGGCAGGAGGTCTGGGCAGCGCCGGCGGTGGCTGCCCGAAGGTCACGCTGTTTTGAATCCAGACCCGGAGATGCCGCCGCGTGGATCCGTCAGGGTGAACTGCAGGCACAGCAGATCGTGTGCGCGCCTTTCGACAGAGACCGGTTCCGTTCCGCCCTGAAAACCATCCGTTCTCTCACCCGGGAGGAACCGGCGGTGTTCGCACCGCAGATGCGACAACTGTGTGCCGATGCGGGCGTTGCCGTCGCCCTGGTCCGGGAGATGAAAAAGGTCCCCTGGAACGGTGCGACCAAATGGCTGAGTCCTGACAAAGTGATGATTCTGCTCAGCCTCCGAGGCAAGGGCGAGGATAAGTTCTGGTTTTCATTCTTCCATGAGGCCGGCCACGTGCTCAAGGATAACAAAAAGAGTCTCTTCATAAACGACGAGAGCGAATCTGACCTCCTGGAACAGCAGGCCGATACCTTCGCCGCCGAAAAACTTATTCCCTCCAAGCACAATGCGCGGGTTTCCCGCTGCCGGAGTAAACAGGAGATCATCGACCTGGCCAACGAACTGGGCATTTCTCCAGGAATTGTCGCCGGGCGGTATCAGTTCCTCACAGGAAAATGGCAAAGGTACAAGGAACTTATCCGTCCACTGCAATGGACAACCTGAATTCCCTGAACTTCCAATAATAGCCGCATGATAACTTTTAGGCCGAAGGCTATGGCCGATCCCTGCCAACCCCAGGTGGAAAACCGTTGATTTCCACCTTCGCCCTGAATTCCTCCACAAACGCTGAGAACTCCTGTACCGCCTGGCGGGCGCTTTCCTTCAGCGCCAACCCTTCCTGTTCCGACATGTCGCCGAGAGAGACAGTCTCACCGTTGATACGCCATTTCGTGATTATTCAGTGGCGCAACACCTTTCGAGCCGGAACAGTACAACTCGCCAGAGAAAGACGCCGCCTTGCCGCAAAGACATGGTTGCGCGAATCACGAGACATTGTACTCTCAACGCGTAATCAATAACCAAAACCCC
>JAAZDE010000104.1 GCA_012512925.1 Desulfuromonadaceae bacterium | reverse complement strand
GTTTATAAATTGTTAATATAAAGACAAAACCTATCTGCGATTCAGTCAAGTCGGATATCCGCGACCCGCAAACCACGGCAGCCGGATCAGTATGAATTTCTTGGTGTATTTGGTTGGCGAATGTTAAAAGAAAGTAGCGTTTACGCAGCTTCCCGCTCGTACCAGATGATGAGGCCGTCGAGCCGTTCCTCCCGCCTGATCTGACCTGCGGATGTGCGCCGGAGGTCGGCGGAGATGACGTTGTTGCCCGTGCCCTGGTAGGGCCGCTGGGTGTGGTAGTGATCAGTGGTTCAGGCACTGATGCTTGCAGGTGCCGATGAAGGATTCGCAGAAGGCGGTGGCCGCCTGAATGCAAACTCAACAAGGAAAAACCATGAATGAAAATAAAGACATACCGGCTAACTGGCACCAGCTGGGTCAAACTGCGGTTGTACAGAAACTGCAATCGTCCGATATGGGCCTTGCTTCCGAAGAAGCGCGCCGCCGCTATGACCAATACGGCCCCAACGAATTGATCGAGAAGGGAAGAAAAAAAACCTGGCGGATCCTGTTGGCCCAGGTGAAGGAAGTCATGATCCTGATACTGCTGGCCGCCGTGGTCATTTCGGCGGCGCTGCAGGAATATATCGATGCCATCGTGATTTTCGTTATTGTGGTGCTCAATACGATGCTGGGGTTTTGGCAGGAATTCAAGGCCGAAAACGCCATGGCGGCCCTCAAAAAAATGACGGTACCCAACGTGCGGGTGCGGCGCGACGGCGCCGAGCAGCAGATTTCGGCCAAGGACCTGGTGCCGGGAGACATCCTCCTGGTCGAAGCCGGGAACATCGTGCCGGCCGATGCCCGACTTATCGTCGCGGCAAATCTCAAAGTCCAGGAAGCGGCCCTGACCGGCGAATCCGAATCGGTGGAGAAAGATACCCAAGAGCTGCCGAACGGCGATCTTGCCTTGGCCGACCGTAAGAACATGATTTACCGGGGCACGGTGGTGACCTACGGGCGCGGCGAGGCCGTAACCACCGCCACCGGCATGCAGACCGAATTGGGTAAAATCGCCACCATGCTCCAGGATGTGGAGGACGAACAAACCCCGCTGCAGCGGCGGTTGGCGAAGCTCGGCAGATCATTGGCCATGGCCGCAGGGGTGTTGATCGTCATCGTGGCCGGCATGATTTATCTGCAGGGCGCGGGCTTGAAAGAGATGTTCATGACCGCCATCAGCATGGCGGTGGCGGCCATCCCCGAAGGCCTGCCGGCTGTCGTCACCATCGCCCTGGCCCTGGGCGCGCAGCAGATGTTGAAGAAGAATGCGCTCATCCGGCAGCTTCCGGCGGTGGAAACCCTGGGCGGCGTGACCGTGATTTGTTCCGACAAAACCGGCACGCTGACGCAGAATAAAATGACCGTATCGGACGTGGTGTTGCCGAAGCGCCGCTATCACCTGGATGAAGCGGCGGCGGAATACGGCGATGATGCCGACCTCGGCCTGCTGTTGCTGACCGGGACGCTGTGCAACGATGCCGTCATCGACGAAAATTCGCCAAGCGGGGTTCTCGGCGATCCCACCGAAGGCGCTCTGGTGCTTGCGGCCCAACAGGCGGGACTGGTGCAACGCGATCTGCAAGCCATATTGCCGCGTGTTCGCGAACTGCCTTTTGATTCCGAGCGCAAACGCATGTCCACCGTTCACGCCCTGCCGTCCTCTTCCCAGGGCGCTACCTTGCACCCTGTTCTTGCCGCCGCCGGACACCAGGGACAAGCCGATCACCTGGTGTTGACCAAAGGGGCCGCCGATGGCCTGATCGAGGTATGCAACCGGATTCTGATAGACGGCGTCGTTCAAAACCTCAGCGAAAAGAAAAAAGAGGCGATTTCAGCCGAAAACACCGCGATGGCGAAAGACGGCTTCCGGGTGCTTGGTTTGGCCTATCGGTTGATGGACGTTGATGAACTGGACCAACCGGTGCTCTACGAAAAGGACCTGGTTTTTCTGGGTATGGTCTGCCTGCTCGATCCCGTCCGTCCCGAAGCGATTGAGTCCGTTCGGCTATGCAAGCAGGCCGGCATTCGCCCGATTATGATTACTGGCGACCATCCCCTGACGGCTGTCGCCATCGCCAAGGATTTGGGGCTGACCACTTCCGAAACGGTTCTGACCGGACAGGATCTGGACACGATGACCGTCGACGCGCTCGCGGCCAGAATCAAGGATGTTTCCGTCTTTGCGCGGGTTTCTCCAAAGCATAAGATGATCATCATCGATGCGCTGCAAGCACAGCACGAGATCGTCTCGATGACCGGCGACGGCGTTAACGATGCACCAGCGCTGAAATCAGCCGACATCGGTGTGGCCATGGGCATTACGGGAACCGACGTCAGCAAGGAATCCTCCGATATGATCCTGCTGGATGACAATTTCGCCACCATCGTCGCCGCCGTCAAAGAAGGCCGCCGCATTTACGATAATATCCGCAAATTCGTCAGATACATCCTCACCGGCAATGCCGGTGAAATCGTTGTCATGCTCGTCGGCCCGCTGGTGGGCATGCCGCTGCCGCTGCTGCCGATTCAGATTTTATGGATCAATCTGGTGACCGACGGCGTACCGGCCGTTGCCCTGGGATTCGAAGAAGCCGAGCGCGATGTGATGAACCGGCCACCGTACGATCCGCAGGAAGGCATTTTCGCGCGCGGACTGGGCTGGCAGATACTCGTCATGGGTCTGATCATAGGCCTGATCTCGGTGGGGACCGGGTACTGGTTCTGGGACGGCGGAAAAGGGTTGGTGGGCTGGCAGACCATGGTATTCACCATGCTGACGTTCTGCCAGATGGCCTATGCGCTGTGCGTGCGCAAACAAACGCAATCGCTGTTTTCGCAATCCTGGTTTGGCAATCCGGTGCTTTTGCTGGCCATTGGCGTCACCCTGAGCCTGCAGTTGGTCCTTATCTATGTCCCGTTTTTTAACACCGTGTTCCGCACCACGCCGCTACGGCCGGCGGAACTGGGTGTCTGCGTCCTTGGAGCCCTGGTGATTGTTCTGATTACGGAATCGAAAAAACTGTACCTGCGCCGCAAGCAGCATTGATGTTTAGGCATAATTTCGTCGACTGCGGCTGGTTGCATCTGTTGCAGGTTTTCAGATGACTGCAGAAATAAAAAATTCGTCCCCTTTTGTATTTTATTTCTCAATTCTCGTCAGCAGGTTCCAGGGCAGGGCGAGGGTGAAGGCCGGTGGGCGCCAGATTCATGCGCCCACCGCCTGGGGTTTTGCGAATAAAACAGTTGATTTTCGGGGAATACGGCGTTACTAGTTCTTGCCAGTTCTGCCGCTTACCTCGGATTTTTTTTGGTTTGGTCAGGAAGGGAGAAGGGATGACAAGTTCTCTGGCTTTTGATAACGAATGCTACATCCGGGAGCAGACCAGCGAGATCCTTGAACGGGTGGCGCGTTTCAACCATAAGCTTTATCTTGAATTCGGCGGCAAGCTGCTCTACGACTATCACGCCGCCCGGGTTTTGCCGGGCTACGATCCCAATGTCAAGATTCGGCTCCTTCAACATTTGAAAGACCAGGCCGACATCCTCCTGTGCATCTTTGCCGGCGACATCGAGCGCAAAAAAATCCGCGCCGATTTCGGCATCACCTACGACGCCGATGCCATGAAACTGATCGACGACCTCAAGATCCGCGGCATCAACGTCCTTGGCGTGGTCATCACCCGTTTCGACAACCAGCCGGCGGCTCTGCACTTCAAAAACAAGTTGGAGCGGCGCGGGGTCAAGGTCTATACCCATCGCTTCACCAAAGGCTATCCCACCGACGTCGACACCATCGTCAGCGACGAAGGGTACGGAGCCAATGAGTACATCGCCACCGACAAGCCGCTGGTCATTGTCACCGGTCCGGGACCGGGCAGCGGCAAGCTGGCCACCTGCCTGTCCCAGCTCTACCATGATTACCGCCGCGGCCGGCAGGCGGGCTATGCCAAATTCGAGACCTTTCCGATCTGGAACCTTCCCCTCAACCATCCCGTCAATATTGCTTACGAGGCTGCCACAGCCGACATTCGGGATTTCAACCTGATCGATTACTTTCACCTCGAGGCCTATGGCAAGACTGCAGTCAACTACAACCGGGATGTGGAGGTCTTTCCCGTGGTGCGCCGGATTCTGGAAAAGATCACCGGCGGGGCATCCTTCTACAAATCTCCGACCGATATGGGGGTCAACCGCGCCGGGTTCGCCATTGTCGACGATGCCGCCGTTCAGGAGGCCGCCAAGCAGGAGGTGCTGCGGCGCTGTTTCCGCTCCCAGTGTGAATATGCCGTGGGGTTTGCCGACAAAGAGACTGTGCAGCGCGTGGATCTTTTCGTCCGGAATCTGAATCTGACCCCGGCCTGCCGGGTGGTGGTCGCCCCGGCGCGTCAGGCCGCCGAGACGGCGGCGAATCAGGAAGGGAAGGGGAACAACGGCATCTATTGCGGGGCTGCCATCCAACTCCGGGATGGAACCATCGTGACGGGGACCAATTCGCCGCTCATGCATGCCGCTTCCAGTCTGATCCTGCATGCCGCCAAACACCTGGCCGGGGTGCCGGCCAAGATCAAACTGCTTCCCACCTCGATCACCCGGTCCATCAGTCATTTCAAACAGGAAATCCTCGGCGAGCGGGCCGTGAGCCTCGACCTCCAGGAGGCCCTGATCGCCCTGAGCATCAGCGCCACCTCCAATCCGGCCGCCGAACTGGCGTTGGAGAAGCTCAAGGAGCTCAAAGGGTGTGAGGTGCACACCACGCATATTCCCAGTCCGGGGGATGAGGCAGGGCTGCGCCGCCTCGGGGTCAACGTGACCAGCGACCCCAATTTTGCCACCAAGAACCTGTTTATCGGCTGAAGAGGATTGGCGGCGCCGCCGCGGTAAGGGAGAAAATGCGGAGTGAGGGGACCTATGTGTCTCTCTGGGGGCGGACCAGGCGTGCGGCCGGGCAAGGTCAGATGTCGTTTCATGATCAAAAGCAGCCAGTCGGTTAAATAACCTTATTTTCAAAGGAGATCAAAAATGAACGGGCGGAGTTATCTGAAGACAATGGTGGTGGCGTTGCTGTCGGCAGCATTCATCCTTCCCACAATGGCCTGGTCAGCCGAGAAGGGCGAGAAACAGGAAGCTGTATTGGAGACATCGAAGACCACGATAGGTTCGGAAGTCATCAACCAGGAGGTCATCCAGATTTTAAGGAAAGGCGAGATGGCCAAGGTCACGATGAACATAGCCGGCCAGCCGGGGGTATATTACAAGGTTGAATACAGCGAGACGGGATTGGACAAAAGTTACAAGGTTTTGCCGAAGGGCACGGGTGTTATCGGCGGCAACGGATTCGGATCGATGAGTTTTAATTTGCAGGAGTTGGGCAAAGACGAAGTTTATCTACAGGTAACGACATCGGACACGGAAGATTTTGCCCAGCCCCGCGTCATGCCGAAACCGTTGGTGCTTTTAGTGGAACAGGTCAAGGTCAATCCGAGAGGAGCGAATGAAACTATCGGACGAACAATAAACCAAATCAAGCGAAAGCTGAATGAAAAAATTCCGCCCAATAGGAATTCAGCTGTTTGTGGTGTTCGCGGCTGAGATAAACAAAGGGATCGGGTCGGCAGGCGAAATTCCGAAGGGGCCATGATGCTCTTGCATAGGCTGAATGAAAAAATCAATCAGCGGCGTGGAAATTCCTATGCCTGAACCGGACAAAAATATCTGCCGGAAATTCAGCGGCAACCGCTTTAAAAAATTCATTTTTTACATACTGTTGGTCAATTGTATGCTTTTTGCCGGTCTGAGTTGGGCGAAAGATCCGCCCAACCTGACCCTGCCCGAGTTCAGAACCGCTTTTGAAAACTCTTTTACAAAGAATGATTTTCCTGCCCTGAAGAAGGTAGCCGGTGAGCAACCGGAAAAGCTGCGGATTCTTTTTATAGATCTTTTATCGGAATATTCCCTGGCGACGGCTGAATCACGCGTGGATGACGCGGAAAATTTATCCACGCTGGCAGCTGCGGTCGCGGTAATTTCGCAGGAATTATTTGATGATCCTTTTCTCTCCCATCAGCTCCGTCTTTACCAAGGATGGAACCGTAACGAGCATTTTGCCAAAGTCAAAGCCGACGTTTATTTAAGGAAGGCTAAAGCGGCCTTTGATGAGGGACGCTACGGGGACGTCATCTCTCCAGGCAAATCAGCCTTGAAACTCTATTCGGCCATCAACGATGCAATCGGCCGGGGAACAACCCTTCATTACCTGGGGCAGGCGCAGCGACGTCTTGCTGATTATGCGGCGGCGCTGTTGTGGCACCATCAAGCGCTTGAACAGGCAGCCCAGGTCGGGGACAGTTTAAATCGCGGGCGCGCTTTCATCGATATCGGTGATATCCATGAACGAAAAAAGGAAATGGCGACAGCCATTGCGTTCTATACGGATGCGCTTCAGATACTGAAATCGCCGGTTTGCTGGCAGGAGGCATCCCGCGCCCTGAGACAACTGGGGGATGTCTATGCGGCCACGGGAGATTTCGAAAAGGCCTATCGATCATACAATCAGGCCCTTCACCATGCTGAGCGGGCCAAGGATAGCCGGTATATCGCTGAATGTAATGACTACATCGGCTTCTGCCACCGAAGCCTGGGCGATTACCGAATGGCCATCAAGTATCATCAGGAGGCTCTCGAGGCCGCGGAAAAAATTGTATCCAATACTGACCGGCTGAGAGCCAGGGCGAGGTCGCTGAACCATCTGGGCATCTGTTTTTCCAAAATCGCCGAGGAATATGTCACGGAGGGTGACCCGGCAGAAGCGATAAAAAAATACCGCGAGGCAATTTCCACTACGGAACAGGCGCTGGATGTCGCCACGCAAGTGCAGGATCGATGGCGCCAGGGTTATTTGCTGAGGGCCTTGTCGGGTATGCACCGCGAACTTGGTGTTCTCTACAATGGAGAAGAAGCGCTGCAGGAATTTAACAAGGCTCTTGGCCGGGCGGAGGAGTCCTTCGCCTTGGGCAGGCAGATGAAAGAAAAGGAATGGCAGGGGCATGGCCTGCACAGCAAAGCCCTTGCGCTTTTACTGCTCAACAGGGACCGGGAGAGCCGGAAAGCTTTTCAGCAAGCCCTGGACTTATGGGAGCAGATGGGCGATCTCCAGGCGGCCGGCTACGCGCATCAGTTTCTGGCGCGCAACTTCCATGAAGCAAAAGGCCGTCTGGCCGATGCGGAAACATCTTATGATCGAGCCATAAATGCTTTTGAAAAAATCGGCGACAGCGAATCCAATGGGTTTGCCATGCTGGACAAGGCCCGGGTTCAAGCGCTCCAGGGCAAGAAGAAAAGCGCCGCGGCTCTCTATGACAAGGGTATTGCGAAATTGGAAACGGTCAGGTCGAAAGCGGGTTTTCCGGAATTTCGGAAAGCCTTTATGGGAAAAATATACGATCGTTACGAAGAAGCCGCTCTTTTTGCCATTGATAATGGTTTTAAGGACCGCGCGTTGCTGTATGTCGAAAGCATGAAGGCAAGGGTTTTCCTCGACCAACTTGCCGAGGGGCGGGTTGCGGTTGAAAAGGGCATAGATCCGGAACTTAAAGCCAAAAGGGATCAACTCGAAAAGGATATTGCCGGGACGACCAATAAACTTTCCGAAGAATTCAGAAAAGCTTCTCCGGATGACGAAGTGATTGCGGCAGCGAGAGCAAAGATAGACCATTTGTCCGTGGAACTTGACAGACTGATTAAGCAAATACGTTTTCAAAACCCTCTTTATGCCTCGGTGAATTATCCTTTTCCCGTTACGTTTGCTGAACTCCAAAGTAAAGTACTCACCCATGATGAAGTTCTGCTCGAATATTTTATTTCCAAGCGCGGCCTTTTTTGTTTTATCGTCACCACTGAAAATTTTGAAATTGTTCAGCTTTCTGAAAACGTTGCCGATCTCTATTCCGATGTTCTGGATATTCTTGATAACATATCGGCTTTAAGCATGGGACTCGCCTATGATCGTATTTTGGCCGCCCGCCTTTTCGACATTCTGATTAAGCCGCTGGAAAAATCGATAGAGGGTAAAACGCTGGTCATTGTACCGGATGGTGTTCTGGCCATGTTTCCTTTCGAAGCCCTGATCATCGTGGAGGAAGGAAAAAGGTCCTATCTGCTTGAAAAATACGTCGTCAAATACATACAGTCGGCATCGGTTCTTGGCTTGGTCAGAAAACATCGCGATTCGCCGCAGACCAGCAGACAGTTTATAGGTTTCGGCGACCCCGTCTATGACTATGAAAATTTCAGAAAAGGCACAGAAGAAACTGATGCAAGTATTTTGGGCCGTGGCCTCGGAACCGCAAAGACACGTTATGCCTGGCTGGGCGGGCCACTCAATCGTCTTGAAGCCAGCGGGGATGAAATCAGGGCAATAAATCAAATTTTTCAGACAAAGAAAATAAAAACCAAGATTTATCTTCGGGAAAAAGCAAGGAAGGATTTCGCCAAGGCCGCCGACATGAACCGGTATGGCTACCTGCACTTTTCAATGCACGGGATCGTCACGCCGCAACTGCAGGCCGTTGTGTTCAGTCAGATACCGGATGCCGGCGATGATGGTCTCCTGACAGCGAACGAAATTATGAATCTTCAATACAATGCCAGGCTTGTCGTCCTTTCGGCATGTCAGACCGGCCTTGGACCGTTGGAACGCGGGGAGGGCGTTACCGGACTCACGCGGGCGGTCATGTATGCCGGAAGTCCGGCGACCGCGGTAAGCCTTTGGAATGTGGATGACACGGGAACCCGTGAATTGATGACGCGGCTTTATGAAAATATAATTCAAAAAGATATGGATAACGCGGAGGCACTTCACAAGGCTAAACAGGATATGTTGAAAAATAAATACCGCCATCCCTATTTCTGGTCGGCTTTTGTTATGTATGGAGATTAATATACTCCCACCATTGCATTCCAGATTGGGCTGTCATTTTACCTTTCCCAAAATAATTCTACCAATAAACACTTGCCTCTTTAATCCCCCGGCAAGAATGATTTTGATAATTCCTCAAAGGTTCCGAGGTAGGCGTTTTTTATCTCAAAAGGAACGGATAATCTGAGAGCATAAAATCCCTCGCCTTTTCGGGCAGGAATGACAATAAATTTTTGGTAAATTGCCACTATTGCCGGATGTATGTCCCGCCCACTCAGGTTCCTGTGACTTATTGATTCAAATATCTTTGCTTTTCTTCCGACGAATTCAATTTGTCGTACCTCTCCGTAAGGTTTTCCCTCAGACATAAAAGAAACGGAATGTCCTCTGATAAATTTATCCATTGTTTTTTCCAGAAGATTCCCCGGGGCATAATAACGGACGGAAATTTCCGGCGCAACCTGTCCTTCGACATAC
>JAAZDE010000103.1 GCA_012512925.1 Desulfuromonadaceae bacterium | reverse complement strand
TCACGCCCCGCCTTGGCGACGCGCAGTTCGCGGCAGATTTCCAGAATCGCCTCCTCACCATCACCGATGACAGCGGCATCGATGAAATCGGCCAACGGCTCAGGATTGAAAGCGCACGGTCCACCGATAAGAACCAGCGGATCTCCCTCCCGGCGGTCACTGCGCGCCATCGGTATGCCGCTCATCCGCAGCATGTTCAGAACGTTGCTGTAGCTGAGCTCATACTGAAGGGTGAACCCGACGATGTCGAAATCCCCCAAAGGGATTTCCGACTCGAGAGAGGTCAGCGGCAACCCCCGTTCCCGCAGCAGTTTTTCCAGATCGGGCCAGGGGGCGTAGACCCGCTCGGCCGCGATCCATTCCACCGCGTTGAGCAGATGGTAGAGGATGGGGAGACCGATGTTGCTCATCCCCACCTCGTAGACATCGGGAAAAGCAAGGGCCAAGCTGACCTCGACCCGGGAGTGCTCCTTGCGGATACTGCCGGGCTCTCCCCCCAGATAGCGGGAGGGGCGGGAAATAAGGGGAAGAATTTCGGAAAGATGATTCGTCACTCAAATACCTGTAATATTTAAGCCGGACGGTAACTCCGGACGAAGATTGCCAGACTGCTGAAAAACAAGAATTTGGCACCTTCCGGCAAGGCCCGCGGATTTCGGGACGTCGAGTCGAAAATTTTTTGGCCTGAAACCGAGCCACACGCACAAGCCGTTTTTCAGCCACCTGTCAATAAAAGACTTCCATCAGGCACAAACCCTGAGGGGGAGCGGTGATCCGCGCCGGGGGCTTTCCCTCCGCCAGCATGCGGGCGACGAGGTCGGGTTTTTCCCGGCCCTGGCCGATTTCCACCAGGGTTCCGACCATCATCCGCACCATGTTTTTCAAAAACCCGCTTCCCCTGACATCGAGGAAGAGAAGATCCCCCTCGGTGTCAACCGAAAGGGAAAAGATCTCACGGACAGTTGTTTTGGCCGCGCAGCCGGAGGAGCGGAAGGGGGCGAAATCATGGACGCCAACGAAAGCCGCGGCCGCGGTGCGCAGCGCCTCCAGGTCGAGCGGCTTGCGGAGCCGCCAGCAGAAAGGGGCGCGCAGAGGGGAGCGCACCAGCGACTGAAAAATGGTGTAGCGATACCACTTCCCCCGGGCGCTGAAGCGGGCATGAAAACAGGGAGGTGCCTCCTCGGCGCTCTTCACCGCGATATCCTCCGGCAGGAGGCGGTTGACCCCCTCCCGGAAGGCGCTCATGGGAAGCCCGCTTGGGGTATGAAAGTGGACCGTCATCCCAAGGGCATGAACCCCGGCGTCGGTACGTCCCGAGGAAATCACCCGGACCGGGTTCCCGGACACGGCGGTCAGAACCTTTTCAATTTCCCCCTGCACCGAAACTCCCCTGGCCTGGATCTGCCAGCCGACAAAACGGGCGCCGTTGAATTCGATGACCAGTTTGATCGTTCTCATGGCAGGCCAAAAACCACCAGCAGGACAAAAAGGATGCCGACGATCGCCGCCGGGAGGTTGTTCTGGTTGGCGTTCAGCGGTGCCAGCGGTTCCGGTTCAAAGTGGATTTCGCCACCCGCATAGGCCTTCGCCATATGGTCGGCCCGTTCCACCATGCGTTGCAGAAGAAGCGGAATGATCTCCCGCAGAATGTCGATGCGGGACCACAGGCGGGCAAAACCCTCTTTCGGGGGATAGCGGTAGCGGGAAACCAGTTCCCGCGCTTCGTCGCGAAGAATCGGAATGAATTCCAGGACCAAACGGAATAAAAAGGAGATCCGTTGCGCCGGTATACCTATTCTGGCCAGCGGCCCCAACAGACTGAAGAGAGCCGCGGCGACCTTCGAAGGCGGAGTGGTCAAGGTCAGCAGGGAGGAAAAGGTGACCGCCAAAATCAACCGGCAACAGGCATGGATCCCCTGCAGCAAACCGTCCTGAGAGAGCCAGGCGACGCCGAAGAGGGTCCGCCCCGGAGTCATAAAGAGGTGGAGAAGCAGGGTGCAGAGGAACAGCCAACGGAACACCCAGATCCCCCGCCACCACACTCCCAGGGGGATATTCCCCAACAACAACAGCAGCAGGGCGGCGCCAGCCAGAACGGCAAGGCGGACAAAACCGTGCCCGGCAAATGAGACGATGACAAAAAAGGGGATAACCCCCAGCTTGATCCGCGGATCGAGACGATGAAGAAACGAATCCCGCGGATGGTAGCGGCCGAGGGTGATGTCGTCGATAAAGGTCATCGTCAAAAACGACTAAAAAAGGGGCGGCAAAGCCCCTTTCCTCCCGGCAGGCGACAGGCGATAGCGGGCAAAACCCCGGATCAGAGATATTTCTCCGCCAGCAACTCGGCTATCTGCACGGCGTTGGTGGCCGCCCCCTTGCGGAGATTGTCGGCCACGACCCAAAGATTGAGGCCGTTGGAAATCGATTCGTCCTCGCGGATGCGCCCCACGTAGGTCAGATCCTGTCCGGCGGCGTCGATGGGGAGAGGATAGAGACCCTTGCTTGGATCGTCCACCACCAGCACCCCGGGCGCCCTGGAAAGAAGTTGCCGGGCCTGATCGGGCGTGAGTTTTTTTTCGGTTTCGATATTCACCGACTCGCTGTGCCCGTAGAAGACCGGCACACGGACCGTGGTGGCGGTGACCCGGATCCGCTCATCCCCCATGATCTTGCGGGTTTCGTTGACCATTTTCATCTCTTCCTTGGTGTAGCCGCTGTCGAGAAAGGAATCGATATGAGGGAGACAGTTGAAAGCGATCTGGTGAGGATAGACCTTGCACGGCGCCGACCTGCCGTTGAGCAGCTCCCCGGACTGGATGCGCAGCTCGTCGATCGCCTTCTGTCCGGAGCCGGAAACCGCCTGGTAAGTGGAAACGACGATTCGGGTGATGCGGGCGGCGTCGTGGAGCGGTTTCAGCGCCACCACCATCTGGATGGTTGAGCAGTTGGGGTTGGCGATGATCCCCTTCTTTTTGTAAAGGGCGACATCCTGAGGATTGACCTCGGGAACCACAAGGGGAACCTCCGGATCCATGCGCCAGGCGCTGGAGTTGTCGACACAGACCGCCCCCGCCGCCGCCGCCGCCGGACAGAACTCCCTGCTGCGGTCTCCACCGGCGCTGAACAGGGCGATATCGATGTCGGCGAAAGAATCCTTGGTCAGCTTGTGGACCATATATTCGCCATCCCCGAATTCCAGAAAAGAGCCTTCGGAGCGCTCCGAGGCGAGCAGCCTGAGCTCCCCGACCGGGAATTTCCTCTCATGAAGAATCTTGAGCATCTCATTGCCGACGGCGCCCGTGGCGCCCGCCACCGCTACGTTGAATTTACGCGACATGAACATATTCTCCTGAATTACTTTACCTATTTGAGCCCTATCGACCCAAACCATCAATGATGGCCGTGCCCATTTCAACCGTGGAAACCTTCTTCTCTCCGGGCCCGCCGAGGAAGATGTCGCCGGTCCTGTAGCCGGCCTCCAGAGCCTTGGTCACCGCCGCGTCGATGGCGTCGGCAGCATCGTTCATGGAAAAAGAGTAGCGGAGCATCATTGATGCCGACAGAATCTGGGCGATGGGGTTGGCAATCCCCCGGCCGGCGATGTCGGGAGCGGTGCCGCCGGCGGGCTCATAAATGCCGAAACTTCCCTCGGAAAGGGAGGCCGAGGGGACCAAACCCAGGGAGCCGGAGAGAGCCGAAGCCTCGTCGGAAAGAATGTCGCCGAACATGTTCTCGCAAAGAATGACATCAAACTGCCGCGGGTTGCGAATCAACTGCATGGAGGCATTGTCGACATACATGTGAGAGAGGGTCACGTCGGGATATTCCTCTTTGCCGAGACGGCTGAGGATCTCCCGCCACAGCACCGAGGAGGCAAGGACATTGGCCTTGTCCACCGAAACCAGATTCTTGCGACGTTGGCGGGCCACTTTAAAGGCGACGCGGGCGATCCGTTCGATCTCCATTTCGGAATAGCGTAGGGTGTCGACTCCGATGCGATTCGGAGAGGTCCCTTCTATCCCCTTGGGCTGGGACATGTAGAGACCGCCGGTCAGCTCCCGCACCACGAGGATGTCGAGTCCCTCACCGAGCACTTCCTTCTTGAGGCTGGAAGCGCCGGTCAGGGAGGGAAACACGATAGCCGGACGGAGGTTGGCGTAAAGGTTGAACAATTTCCTCATGGGAAGAAGTGCACCGCGCTCCGGTTGCTCCATGGGGGGGAGATGCTCCCACTTGGGACCGCCGACACTGCCCAGCAGGACGGCGTCGCTGGCCCGGCAGATATCGATGGTGGTCTGGGGAAACGCCTTTCCTTCGAGGTCGATGGCGATCCCGCCGAGATTGGCGAAAGTGCGTTCAAAGCGGCAATCGTAACGCTTTTCGATCACATCGAGAACCCTGAGAGCCTCGACCATCACCTCGGGGCCGATGCCATCCCCCGGCAATACGGCGATCTTCAGTTGTTGGGTCATTCCTTGCGTCTCCTTGTCAGCGAAAAAACAGAGAAGTTTAAACGCTGAAGTTATGCCGGGAAAGGCATTTTGTCAATTCCTTTTCCGGCCCAGCCGGCGGTCCGCAAGCGGGTTGCAGACCCTTGCCGGTTGGGCTCAGGCTTCCTCCATCAGCTTCCTGATGGCCTCCTCGATCCCCGCGGCGGCTTCGCTGATGCGCGAGGCCAGCATATAGGCGGGAGTAGTGATGAGTTTATTGTGGTGATCGTAGATGATCCGTTTTACAGCGCATTCGGTATGGGTGGCCCCCATGAGAGCCAGGGTCTGGGCGGTCTCCTTGTCGTTGCCGATGGTGATGTTGTGGCTGAAACCCTCCTCCCCCAGGACCTTGGCGATCAGCACCGGCGCAATGCAGAGAGCGGCCACCGGTTTCCCCTTGACCACCAGCCCCTTGATCAGGCGGCGCACCTCGCGGTGAACCTGACAGTCCAGGCCGGCTTCGGCAAAGTCGGAAAGATTCTTGGCGGCGCCGAAACCGCCGGGGATCACCAGTCCGTCGAGGTCTTCGATACGGACATCTTTGATGTCCTTTATTTTGCCACGGGCGATGCGGGCCGACTCGACCAGCACGTTGCGCTTCTCCCCCGCCGCCACCTCTCCGGTGAGATGGTTGACGACATGCATCTGGTCGATATTGGGCGCCATGCAGATAATCTCGGCACCGGCCCGGTCAAGGGCCAAAAGAGTCAGAACCGCTTCGTGAATCTCGCTGCCATCGTAAACACCGCACCCTGAAAGAACCACGCCAATCTTTTTCGCCATGGGTTAACCTCCTTTGGTGGCGGCTTGCCGTGAAACCGCCCGTTTTTCAGGAAAACAGAGCTTCGAGCAATTGTCCGTCTACTTTTTTATAGCTGATTATCATGGCCCTGAAAAGGGTATAGGGCTCCGGATGAAAGGAAAATCCGCCGACAGCACAGGCTGCGGCGGATCGGTTTGGACATTTGACACCATCCTGCCTATGCAATAGTATGAATTTATTTCTTAAGGGGGAGAATTTGGACGATTTTCAGGCCGCCCTGAAAGATGCGGAAACCTCTCGCCACCTTCTTCTGCTTCTTCGCAGGGGAAACACCACCCTCTATATGGCCTTCCCTTTGTCAAAAGAATGATATCTCGGTATATTATTTGAATGGAAAAATCGGTAGGTGAAAAAAGATCGGACTTGCCGACGGGAGGATTTATGGCCAAACTGGTGACGAACCCCGAACTTGCATTCCGCCTGGCGCGGGCCATCGTATCGGATATCGCCCTCTATAATCAGCAAAAGGTTCGGGAGGGAATTGAAAAAGACTGCATTTTCGACCTGTTGGACGATGAACTGGAAGAGGGGCGGGAGCTTTTCTGCACCCGAGTCTCCCCGGAAATTCCCGATTGGCAGCATCTCTACGACCGCGCCATTGTCGATGTCATGATCAAACAGGCCGGGCGAATCGAAAGCAACATCTGGAAGTGAATGGCTCGACACGGTCAGTTTTTCTTTGAAAGGGGACGGTCTCCGGAACGGTTGGACCGTTTTTTGGCAGATTGTCTGCCGGAAACAACCCGCTCTCAACTCAAGAGACTGATCGACGAAAATCATGTCCTGGTCGATGGCGGTTACGCCAAGGCCGGGGAAAAACTGCGGGGGGGGGAGACCATCCTGGTCGATCTTCCCGCACCTGTCTCCTGTGGACTTCAACCCGAGGCCATTCCCCTTCCCATCCTCCATGAAGACAACAACCTGATTGTAATTGACAAACCGGCGGGAATGGTTGTACATCCAGCCCCTGGACACCATGGGGGGACCCTGGTCAACGCACTGCTGCACCACTGCGGCGACCTCTCCGGGATCGGTGGGGAACTGCGTCCCGGCATCGTCCATCGCCTCGACAAGGACACCTCCGGAGTGCTGGTGGCCACCAAAAACGAAACGGCGCACAACGCTCTCGCCGCCCAGTTCAAAGAGCACACCGTCCATCGTCGCTATGTGGCGCTGATTCAGGGGGTTCCCGCCGAAAACGAGGGGATTGTCGACAAACCGATCGGCCGCCACCCCACCGAGCGAAAAAAAATGGCGCTGGTCGTAAAGGCCGGGCGCCGGGCCGTCACCCGCTGGAAGGTTTTGGCCCGCTTCCCTGAAGACCGGCTTGCCCTTGTCGAGCTGCGCCTGGAGACCGGCCGTACTCACCAGATCCGGGTGCATCTGGCGGGTATCGGTTTTCCAGTGGCAGGAGATCCGGTCTACGGTCACAAAGGATGGCTGAAGCAGCTCCCCGATCGGTGTCTGCGCCAACTGCTGCTCGATCTCAACAGACAGGCCCTTCATGCCGGAACCCTAGGATTCATCCATCCCGACAGCGGTCGCTATATGGAATTTTCCAGTCCCCCCCCCGAGGATATGATGGAGATCCTTCGTTATCTGTGGGATAAATATCACCTGGAGCCATCCCGGCTCCCCCGGCTTTTCGACAAAACGGAAGGCGGAAAAGGATCGCTCGAAAAATGCAATTGACGCGACAGGCCAAAATCAGCTACCTCAAACCGGCGTGGGCCGATCAGTTTACCCTCTGGGCCGGATTCAGCACCCGCAACGGCGGGGTCAGCCGTCCTCCTTTCAATTCTCTCAACCTTGGCTTGAACACCGACGATGCCGCCTATAATGTGGAGGGCAACCGCTCCACCCTGTGCCGGGCCTTTAACATCACTCCGCAGAATCTGGTAACGGTTCAGCAGACCCATGGCACCGACATCCTGGTCATCGACGAACCGAATATCGATATTTCCCATTTTCTCTCCCTGGAATGCGACGCCATCATCACCAACCAGGCACAGATCATGGTCGGGATCCTCGTTGCAGACTGTTACCCCGTGCTCTTCTGGCATCCCGGCGCCAGGGTCATCGCCGCCGCCCACGTCGGCTGGCGGGGAGCTGCCGCAGGGATAATCGGCAAGGTGGTCAAGGCATTGACGGATTTCTTCGAGGCCCTTCCTCAGGAACTGTATTGCGCTGTCGGCCCCGGCATATCGGCTCATCACTATGAGGTCGACCGCACGGTGAAGGAAGCCTTCGGACAGAGTGGCTGCCGTTGGGAAGAGATCGCCCATGAAAAGACCTTCGGGCATTGGCAACTCGATCTGCACAAATGTTGCCGGCTGCAACTGGAGAGGGAAGGGGTCACTCCGGGCCGGATTACCGATTGCGAGGAATTCTGCACCTTCGGAAACCGCGAACTTTTCTTCTCCTATCGGCGCGACAACGGCCAGACCGGTCGTCAGATGGGTTTTATCATGATAAAATAAACTCCGGAAACAAATTACAGGCGGCAAATCAGGGAAGCGGCGGCTTCCCTGATTTGTTTCGAATCCATCCCGGCATTCTTTTTTCCGGATGCCGCCGGGAGTTGGCCGGATGAAAATCCCCTTTTTCAGCGGGAAAAAAAGCAGCGACGCAAATCGACTCATCGCCGTGGGGGACATCCATGGCTGTCTGGCGGCGCTTCAGCATCTGATGGAAAAGGTCAAGCCGACAGTTGAAGATCAGGTGGTGTTTCTCGGCGATTATATCGACCGCGGCCCGAACAGTCGGGGAGTGATCGACTTTCTGATCGACTTCCAAAAATGTTTTCCCAAAACGGTTTGCCTGAAGGGGAATCATGAGGCGATGTTGATCGATTTTCTGCGGGGGAAAAATCGCGACCTTTTTCTCCTCAACGGGGGAATATCGACCTTACGTCTTTACGATACGGACGGCTCCCTTCACCTGCCCCCCGACCACCTCGAATTTCTGTACAAACTCCTTCCCTTTTACCGTACCGAATCTTTCATCTTCGTCCACGCGGGACTGCGCCCCGGAGTTCCCCTCGAAGAACAGACCGAGCAGGATCTGCTGTGGATCCGGGGGGACTTCCTTTATTACGATTTCGATTGGGGGGGCACAGTGGTTTTCGGCCATACCCCGCTGGACAGTCCCCTGCAGGAAGTGAACAAGATCGGCTTGGACACCGGGGCCGTTTATGGTCGGGTTTTGACGGCATGCGATGTGCGACGACGAAGATTCTGGAGCGTGCGCGGCGAAAAAACCAAAAAAGCATAAACTTCGGAAAAGCGGCTTGCAGCTTCAGGATGCAGGCGTTTTTTTCCGCCGCAGCAGATCGCCGGGTTTCCCTTGGGCGGGCAGGTCGATGGCAACCACAGCATTGGGCTGGGCCACCGGCAAGAAATCTCCCGCGGCAGTTCTGATCTTTGCCGGGGAAAAAGAAATCCGTTCCATCCCCGGCGCCACCAATTCCAGAATCTCCCCGGGGAAAAAGCGGTTGCGCACCTGAACCAAAGGGAACCCCGCAGGATTTTCCACCAGAACACCGACAAAATCGTAGGAACGGATGTAGGAAGAGAAAGGGGGATGAATCTGCCCCCCGGCTTCGGGGAAGAGAAAACCGCTGCCGTAAGGACGGTGGCTCACCGTCTCCAGCTCCGCCCGTCGGCGGGAAGAGTTCCGGTCCTCTTGACGCCCGGCTCCCAGATGGTCCAGAGCGTTTCGATAGACATCGGTGACCACGGCGACATAGTAGCGGCTTTTCATCCTCCCCTCGATCTTGAGGCAGTCGAGCCCGGCCCCGATCAGGGCCTCAAGATGGTCTATCAGACAAAGATCCCGGCTGTTGAGGATGTAGGCGCCGCCGCCATCCTCCTCAATGGGGAAATACTGCCCCGGTCGCGTCTCTTCCACCAGCGCGTATCCCCAGCGGCAGGGATGGGTGCAGGCGCCGCGGTTGGCGCTGCGGCCGGTCAGCGCCGCCGACAGCAGACAGCGCCCCGAATAGGCCATGCACATGGCCCCGTGAACAAAGGCCTCCAATTCCAGGTCACAACCGGCGCGAATCGCCTTTATCTGCTGAAGGGACAGTTCACGCCCCAGATTGACCCGGCGGATACCGTTTTTCTGCCAGAAAACAGCGGCGGCGGCGTTGGTGGTGTTGGCCTGAGTGGATAGATGGAGCGGGCGCCGTGGATCGACCTCACGAATCAGGGTGATGATGCCGGGATCGGAAACGATGTAGGCATCGATATCGAGAGGCCGCAGTTCTTCGACATAGTTCCGCAGTTCCGGAAAATCCTCCGGCGCGAGATAGGCGTTGAGAGTCAGATAAAGCTTTTTCCCCCGCCGGCGAGTGAGCCGCCGGGCCTGTTCCAGTTGCGGCAGGGTAAAATTGCCCGCCATGGCCCGCAAACCGAACCTCTCCCCGCCGACGTAGACCGCATCAGCACCGAAATGGAGAGCTGTTGCCAGCTTTTCCGGATCTCCGGCGGGAGCCAGCAGTTCCGGGAGGGATACTTCTTCAGATATCACTTTTGACAGTGCCTCCTGGTAAAAGTTGACCGGGATCGGCGATTTTTTTGATACTTGTAATTATCCGCCGAGATGTAATAATCAGGCCACATTGTTCAGCAATCCCCACACCGGTGAAAACGCCGCTGTGCCTGGCGCTCCATTCTAACCAGGGAAGAGGGATCGTGACCACAGAAACCTGCTTCACTTATCCAAATGGCCATGGCCCATGAAAGAAAATCGAAACGATAGAGGAGCCTTGCGGCTTCTGGTTTTTTTTGGCTTGAGTTTTGCTTTGTCAGCCTGTGCAACCTTTCAACCTCCCGCAACCCAAAGGGGGTTGGAGGAAAAGGTTGTCCTGCTGGAGAAAAAAGTGCAGGAAATATCCGCCCAGGTGGAGAAAAACCGCGGGGATCTCCTTCGCCAGGAGACCAGGATCAACAACCACCAGGTACTCCTCGACCAGTTACTCGCGGAAAAGGTCACCCCCGAGTCTCCAAAAGCCGTCTTTGATCCTTCTCAGCCTACCGGCGGCGGGGATTTCAGCCCGGCCGCGGTTTACCGCGAGGCTTTCGGGAACTATGCTTCGGGCCGATATCCGCAGGCCATCCTGGGATTCAGGAATTTTCTTGGGCGCTTTGCCGACAACAGCTATACGCCAAATGCCCATTTCTGGCTCGGCGAAAGTCATTACGCCTTGGGGGAATACCCGCAGGCGCTGAAGGAATTCGGCACCCTGGTCAACATCCAACCGCCAAACGACAAGGTCCCGGAGGGCCTGGCGCGGATGGTGGCCATCCTGAAAAACCTGCGGGAAGATGCCAAGGCGCGGGATACGGCCGAATTTCTTTTAAAAACCTATCCGGAAAGTGTTGCGGCAAAAATGCTGCAGCGAGACTTTCCGGAATTCAGAACACCATAAACAACAAAGGACGGGCTTGACATGGTGACCAAAAAAACCATCGTACTTCTTTTCGGTGTGATCTTTTTGTTCCCGGTTCTGGCTTTCGCCAAAGGGGTGCCCCAGACCTATGTCATCAGGAAAGGGGACACGCTGTGGGGAATCTCCCAGCGTTTTCTCAAAGACCCCGATTACTGGCCCAATCTGTGGTCCAACAATCAATTTGTCACCAATCCCCACCTGATCTATCCGGGGCAGGAGATCACCATTTACGATGGCCGCATCCTGGTGGTGGGTGAAAAACAGGGTGCCAACGGCGGACCGGACCTCCTCGAGGAACGGGTGGGCGAGGATGCCATCACCATAAAAACCTTTGGAGGGGCTGACGGGTTCCTCAGCCAGGAAGAGGTCCAGGGCTCGGGAATCATAATCGACGCCGTGGACAACCGGTTGCTGATGGCCAAGGACGACACCCTGTTCATCCAAATGGGCGGGCAAACCGATATCGGGGATATTTTCATGGCTTTCCGCGCCGACAAACCGATCCGTCACCCCCGCACCGGAACCATGCTGGGCTACCGGGTGATGAATCTGGGAACCGTACAGATCATGGAAGTCAATCCCACGGTAGCGACCGCCGTGGTAACGGAGAGTTACAAAGAAATCGAACGGGGCAACCGGATCATGCCCCAGACCTTCAGGGAATACCATATCGACCTCAAAAGAGCCCGGAACCCCCTTTCCGGGTTTGTGGTCGCCTCCTCGGCGGATCAGGAAAGCCTGGCATCCTATGATGTCATCCATGTCGACCTCGGTTCCGACGATGGCCTGGAACCTGGCAACCTGCTCTATCTGGCCCGTGAAAGAAGGGTCACAGACAAATCCCTGGTCAAGGCTGACCTGCTGCTTCCCGATATTTTTCTGGGCAACGCCGTGGTCCTGGAATCCCGGAAAAACAACAGCTCCGCCCTGATCCTGAAATGCCGCGAGACGGTATTTGTCGGCGACAAGGTTTACACCGTCGTTCAGTGAGGGGTCTCACGCCGGCATTCGGAAAGGGACTGGCCGAACCCGGAAATTTTTTTGACACCAGGGGCTGGAGAGCTTTTCCAGCCCCTCTTTTTTCTCGGACCGCTTGACATGATCGGCACTGAAGAAAAAGGCTGGCTGCGCATCTCCTTCAGTCCGGGGATCGGCAGAGTGCGTCTGATCAGGCTCATGGAGGCTTTCCCTTCTAGTCGGGAAGCCCTGGAAGCCGGCCCTCTTGGATGGAGAGACCGAGCGGGAATTCCCTTTCAGGTCGGTGCCAGGCTCATCCCCGAAAACGATGAGTACCTGCAACGGAGTCTGGCCGCACTGGATCAAATCGGGGCGCGGATAATCACCCACCTCGACGCCGAGACCTACCCACCGCTGTTGAAAGAAATCTACGACCCGCCGGCGCTGCTCTTCGCCAGGGGGGAATGCGATCTTGGAAACTGCCTGGCGGTGGTCGGCTCACGACGGGCGGCCGGCGCCATGAACCGCTTCACCCGGGAACTCTGCGCCGAACTGGCCGGCCATGGAATCACCATCGTCAGCGGCGCGGCGCGCGGCATCGATGGGGCAGCCCATCAGGGAGCCCTGGACGGCGGGGGGGGCACGGTGGCCGTCCTGGGGTGCGGAATCGATCGGGTCTATCCGCCGGAACACGGCAAGCTGTTTGCCCGCATTCTCGAAACAGGGATGCTGCTGGGGGAATATCCGCCGGGGGCAGAACCGCTGGCGAACCACTTCCCGGCCCGCAACCGGATCATCAGCGGTCTCAGCCGAGGTGTTCTGGTGGTAGAGGCCACCACCCACAGTGGATCGCTGATTACCGCCGATTTTGCCCTGCAGCAGGGTCGGGAGGTCTTCGCCGTACCCGGACCCGTTTACTCCTCCAGCGGCGCCGGCGTCAATCAGCTTCTCAAGGACGGCGCCACCCTGATCTCAGACAGCCGGGATCTGCTGGAGATCCTTGGCGCCTCGAAATGCATCAAACCGGCGGTGGGAACTTCTTCTCCCCCCTCCCCGCCACTCTCGGAAAAAGAAACCGTTCTTTGGCGCCTCATGGTTGACGGCCCCCGTCATCTGGATGAAATCGTTCAGAGAAGCGGCTTGACACCCGCGGACGTTTCCGCTACGTTACTGCACTTGGAACTTGAGGGGGTGGTTTCGAGGCTTCCCGGCATGCACTTTATCGCCAACAGGAAACCGTCGTGGCCACCCTGATTGGAGGTTCTTTGAGAGACCGGGTCCTGGCGATTGTCAACTTCATCGCCCAATATGTTTTTGAAAAAAACGATTTTCTGAACGATGACGGTATCATCCAAGAGTTGATCAGCGTCGGTTTCAACCTCGACGAGATCAATGCCGCTTTCAGCTGGATTGAAAACCTCTCTACCGAATCTCTGGATACCGAAGGGGCAAAAGAGGTTCCAGCCAACCACACTTTCCGCATTTTCTCCTCCGAGGAAAAAAGCGCCCTCTCCCTGGAATCCCAGGGACTGCTGTCGCGACTCTGGGTCCTTGGCCTGGTCAATGCCGACGAAATGGATGAAATCATCAGCAACGCCCTCTCCATGAATGACGGCGATGTGACCCTGCAGGATGTCAAGGCCATGGTTGCCATCACCCTTTTTTCCCGTACACTGAAGCATTATGACCGCGAAATCGAGTGTCTCCTCAAAGAGGAATGGTCGTTACTCTACCATTGACAGAAAGGGGCCGCGGCGGATACTGCGGCCTTTTCGTTTGGCGTGGTGAGGGGACAACCGATGGCGTTTAGTTGAGGAAAGACATGACAAAATCCCTGGTCATCGTCGAATCGCCGGCCAAGGCAAAAACGATCGAGAAATTTCTCGGCAAGAGCTACAAGGTATTAGCCTCCTACGGCCATGTGAGAGCCCTGCCAAGCCGCAAGGGCTCGGTGGATGTAGCCCGTGATTTCGAACCCCGCTACGAAATCCTGCCCAAAAGCAAGACCTACCTGGACCACATCCGCAAGGAAATTCTGAACAGCTCTGAACTGATCCTGGCCACAGACCCCGACCGGGAGGGTGAGGCCATTGCCTGGCATCTGCTGGAAGCGCTGGGGCTTTCCGAGAAGGATTCCCAACCTACCGTCCGCAGAGTCACCTTCCACGAGATCACCAAAAACGCCATCCGCAAAGCCATGGAGGAACCTCGCGGCATCGCCCTTGCCCTGGTGGACGCCCAACAGGCCCGTTCCATCCTCGACTACCTGGTCGGCTTCAACCTCTCTCCCTTCCTGTGGAAAAAGATCCGCTACGGCCTTTCCGCAGGCCGCGTCCAATCGGTGGCGCTGCGTCTGATCTGCGAGCGGGAAAAGGAGATCCAGGCCTTCAAGTCGGATGAATACTGGACCATCGAAGCACTGCTGCAAAGTGCCGGCGGAGGGGAGTTCCAGGCCCGCCTCATTGCCGTGGACGGCGACAAACTGGACAAGTTCGCCATCGGCAATGGAAAACAGGCGCGGGAAGTGGTCAAGTCCATCGAAGACAATGAGTTCCGGGTCGCCGGGGTGACCGCCAAGGAGAAGAAACGGAACCCCGCCCCCCCCTTCACCACCAGCACCCTGCAGCAGGAGGCCAGTCGCAAGCTCGGTTTTTCCGCCGGCAAGACGATGAGCACGGCCCAGAAACTCTACGAAGGAATCGACATCGGCGGCGGTGCGGAAGGCCTGATCACCTATATGCGCACCGACTCGGTGGCCCTCTCCCGGGAAGCCATCGATGATGCCCGCAAGGTCATTGGTCAGCGTTTCGGCGCCGACTATACCCTCGCCGTGCCGCGGGAGTTCAAGAGCAAGGCCAAAAACGCCCAGGAAGCCCATGAGGCGATCCGTCCCACCTCTTTCGCCAATCTCCCCGAAAAGGTGAAATCCCACCTGAGCCCGGATCAGTTCCGGCTCTACGATCTCATCTGGCGCAGGGCGATCGCCTCCCAGATGGCCGCCGCCATCCTCGATACCACGACCGTCGATATCGAGGCCAAAAAAGTTCGCCATGATGAAGCCACTGCTTCCCCTGACAAGAAAACGGGCAATACTTTTTTGTTCCGTGCCAGCGGCCAGGTGATCCGTTTTCCCGGCTTCATGAAGCTCTATATCGAAGGAATCGACGACAACGGCCAGGAAGGGGAGAAAGAAGGGATGCTGCCCAAAATGGCCCAGGGGGAAATGGTCGCCTGCCTCGACCTCACCCCCGAGCAACACTTCACCCAGCCCCCTCCCCGCTTCACCGAGGCCACTCTGGTCAAGACTCTGGAGGAGAACGGCATCGGCCGCCCTTCCACCTACGCCCCGATCATGAACACCCTGGTGACCCGCAAGTATGTCCGCCTGGAAAAACGGACCTTCTTCCCCGAGGACCTGGGGATGGTGGTCAGTGATCTGCTGTCCGCCCATTTCACCAGGTATGTCGACTATGAATTCACCGCCCAGATGGAAGAGGAACTGGACGCCATCTCCCGCGGAGAGAAAAAATGGCGGCCGATGCTCCGGGAATTCTGGGAACCCTTCATCGCCCTGCTGAAACAGAAGGAGGTCGAGGTCAGCAAACAGGAGGTCACCACCGAGACCACCGACCGCGTCTGTCCCGATTGCGGCAAACAACTGGTCATCAAGTTGGGCCGCTCGGGAAAATTTTTGGCCTGTTCCGGTTTTCCCGAGTGCCGTTTCACTGAATCCCTGGCCGCCGAGGAAGAAAAGGAAGTCCTCTACTCGGAGGAGAAATGCGAAAAGTGCGGTGAGCCGATGCTGATCAAGAGCGGCCGCTTCGGAAAGTTTCTGGCCTGTTCCGGCTACCCCAAATGCAAGAACATCCAGCCTCTGGTCAAACCGAAGGCGCTGGGCGTCCCCTGCCCGGCCTGCCGAGAGGGAGAACTGCAGGAGAAAAAAAGCCGCTACGGGAAAATCTTCTATTCCTGCAACCGCTATCCGGCCTGCAAATTCGCCCTCTGGGATCTTCCCGTCAACGAAGCCTGCCCCAAGTGCGGCTTCCCGGTCATCGTCGAAAAAACCACCAAACGGGACGGCCGCTACCGGAAATGCACCCAGGAAGGATGCGACTGGCGGCATCTGCTCGAAGCTCCCGAAAAACCGGTGAAGGGGGAGAAAAAAATCGCCAAGAAACCGGCCGCGGCCAAAAAGGAGAAAACCGCCAAGGTGGACAAACCGGCCAAAACCAACTCCAAAAAATAACCGGCGGAAATCGATTTTGCCGGACCTTCCGCCGCCCTATCGCCTCACCTTTCCCTTGCTCCTCCTTGTCTTTGCTGGTTTAATAACCGCTGATTCGTCCCTTTTATTCGTCTTTTCCACTGTTTCCGGAGCTTCATGAACCACCCTTTGGATTGCGAACCGCTCATTGTCGTCGGCGCCGGTCTGGCCGGCTGCGAAGCCGCCTGGCAGGCCGCCGAAAACGGCATCCGGGTGCGCCTTTTCGAGATGAAGCCGCAACGCTTCTCGCCGGCCCACCACAGCGAACAACTGGCGGAGCTGGTCTGCTCCAACAGCTTCCGGGGAATCAGCCTGACCAACGCCGTCGGCTGCCTCAAGGAGGAATTGCGTCTCTGCCGCTCCCTCTTCATGGCAGCGGCCGATGCCTGCCAAGTCGAGGCGGGTGGTTCGCTGGCCGTCGACCGGGATCTCTTTTCAGCGCATATCACCGAAAGGATAGCCCGCCATCCCGGTATCGAGCTGATCCGCCAAGAGGCGACCGATATCCCTTCGGCAAAGGTAGTCGTCATCGCCTCCGGTCCCCTCACATCCGGAGCCCTGTCGGAGCGAATCGTCGCCCTGACCGGCAGCGGCCAGCTCTATTTCTACGACGCCATCGCCCCCATCGTCGAAGCCGATTCCATCAACATGGATAAGGTCTGGTGGGGCTCCCGTTACGACAAAGGGGGGGCGGATTACCTAAACTGCCCGCTGACGGAAGAAGAATACCAACATTTCGTGGTGGAACTGCGAGCCGCCGAAAAGGTGCCCTACCGGGACTTTGAAAAGGGGCTTCATTTCGAGGGGTGCATGCCGATCGAAATTCTCGCCGAGCGGGGAGAGATGACCCTGGCTTTCGGTCCGATGAAGCCAGTGGGCCTTAAAGACCCGCGCACTGGCACCGAACCCTTCGCCGTGGTCCAGCTGCGCAAGGAGAACCGCGCCGGCACGCTGTTCAACCTGGTCGGCTTTCAGACGAAGCTGACTTACCCGGAACAGCGGCGCATCTTCCGCCTCATCCCCGGCCTGGAAAGCGCGAGCTTTGCCCGCCTTGGCAGCATGCACCGCAACACATACATCAACGCTCCGCGCTGCCTGCTCCCGACCCTGCAGTTCAAAGGACGCGACGACCTCTTCTTTGCCGGCCAGATCAGCGGCGTGGAGGGTTACGTGGAATCGGCCGCCACCGGGCTTCTGGCCGGCATCGCCGCCGCCCGAAAACTGCTGGGAATGCCCTGGGCGCCGCCGCCGCCCACCACGGCCCTGGGGGCGCTGCTGACCCATCTGACCGAATCCGACCCGGAGCATTTCCAACCGTCCAACGTCCATTACGGTCTTTTTCCGCCTCTGATCGGCAAACGTCTCCGCAAACGCACGGAGCGCCGCACGGCCCTGGCGCAACGGGCTCTGGAGGATGTAAAGAAGTGGTGGAGCGAGATTGAAAAACAAGGGAGGGCGTATTAAGGTGAACACAGAACTGGTGCTGGCTTCCGCCTCACCGCGGCGGCGCGATCTGCTCGCCTCGGTGGGCATCCTCTGCCATGTCGTCCCCAGCACCGTTTCCGAGGAGCCTGTGGACGGCGAAACCCCGCAGAACCATGTCCTCCGTCTCAGCATCGCCAAAGCTGTCGACGTCGCCGCAAAACAGGATGTTCCGGGGCGCTGGTTCCTGGGCAGCGACACCATCGTCGTTCGGGACACCGAACTGCTGGGAAAACCGAGGGACCGGGCCGAGGCTTTCGCCATGCTCCGCTCCCTTGCGGGACGAGCGCACCAGGTCCTTTCCGGCTACGCCGTCCATGATCGGATCAGCGGCGAGACCCGTTCCGGTGCGGTCGTTACCGAGGTGATCTTCCGGCAACTGAGCGACGCCGAAATCGCCGGCTACCTCGATACCGGGGAGCCTTTCGACAAGGCCGGCGCCTACGCCGTGCAGGGGATCGGTGCTTTCATGGTGCGCGCCGTCCACGGCAGCTACACCAACGTCGTCGGCCTGCCGCTCTGCGAGGTGGTGGAAGTGCTGGAGAAGATGGGGGCGGCACGGCTGTTCGCCGCCTTCTCAGCGGAAAAGGCCGGTTCGTTGCAGCCCTTGAATGAGACATAAAAAACCAGGAGTCGTAACATGTCGATCACGGAGAACCTGGCCTGGGTGCGGGAGCGGATGCAGGCCGCCTGTGCGCGTTCCGGAAGAATTGTCGACCAGGTCAGGCTGGTGGCCGTTTCCAAGACCAAGCCGACGGCGGCCATCGAAGAGGCGGCGGCCGCCGGCCAGACGATCTTCGGGGAGAGCTACGTCCAGGAATTCATGGACAAGGAGAAGGAGATTCGGGAGCCGGTGGAGTGGCATTTTGTCGGCGCCCTGCAGACCAACAAGGTCAAGTACCTGGCCGGCAAGGTAGCGATGATCCATTCCGTCGACCGGCTCCACCTGGCGAAGGAGATCAGCCGCCAGTGGGGCAAAATCGACCGGACCATCGATCTCCTCGTCCAGGTCAATCTCGGTCATGAGGCGACCAAAGCGGGAACTACCGAAGAGGATTTGGCATCCCTGGTGCGCCAGATCGCTTCCCTCCCCCACCTGAGAATCAAAGGCCTGATGACCCTTCCACCCTACTGCGACGATCCCGAGGAGGTCCGTCCCTTTTTCCAAGAACTGCGCCGGCTCGCCCGGCATCTCGACACCCTCGTCATCCCCGGCGTGGATATGAAGGAACTTTCCATGGGCATGACCCACGACTTTGAAGCGGCCATCGAGGAAGGGGCGACCCTGATCCGCGTCGGCACCGCGATTTTCGGAGAGCGCCAGTATAAAAAATGATGAGTTTCGACACCTATCTGTTCGATCTCGACGGCACCCTGGCCGATACCGTGGAGGATCTCACCACCTGCGTCAACCTGCTGCGGGGGGAACTTGGCCTGAAGCCGATGGGCACGGAGGATGTACGGGTACGGGTCGGCGACGGCGCCCGCATGCTGCTGCAACGCTCTCTGCCCGAGGATCTGTTCGACGAGGAGCTTCTGGAGCGCTTCCTCATCCTGTACGAGGAGCATCAGTACGACCAGACCCGGATCTATCCCGGCATGGCCGATTTCCTTGAGGCCCACAAAGACGACAAACTGGCCGTAATCACCAACAAGCCCCTCCGTCTCAGCCGGCTGTTGCTGAAAGAACTCGGTATCGCCCACCACTTTTCCCTGCTGCTCGGCGCCGAAAGCTGCGCCACCCGCAAACCCGATCCCGGACCGGTCCGGGAAGCCCTGCGCCTGCTCGGCTCCGCCCCGGAACGCGCCGTCATGATCGGCGACCACCACACCGACCTCAAGGCCGGCCACGGCGCCGGCATCAAAACCTGCTTCTGTGCCTGGGGTTTCGGCAATGACGGCGGCCAGCCCCACGATTTCCGCGCCGCAACCCCGGCCGACCTGCTGCGGCTTTTCCCGCCGACGGGGAAAACTTCCTGAAGACCGACAATGGATTCTCCTGCCTCCCGGGCGACCGACCGCCAGCGCCCCAGTACGCCGCCCTTCTTTATGGTATATAAATCCGTCCCCTTTTGCTCACGTTCTCAGCGAAACATAACCCTTTTCAGCCATTGCCAAGGTCCCCATCCAGGAGCTTTTCCATATCCATCAATAATTCCCGGGGAGCCGCTCCTTTTTTTAGGGCGAGTTCCAGAGCCACCTTGCCCAGCAGACGATACGCCTCGCCCATTTCCGGCTCCCACCGGGAAAGCGCCTCAAGTTGTCCGGCGACAATTTCCCTTTCACCGCGGGAAACCGGGCCGGTCAACGCCCGCACCGTGCCGTCGCGAAAGATATTGGCGACGGTTTCAAGGGCCAACGGTTCCATCATGTGCAGGGCGGTTTCCTCTTCCAGGCCGGCTTTCAGCAAACAACGGCAGGCCAGTTCCACCAGCACTGTCAGGTAGTTGCACACCAAAACCGTCGCTGCGTGGTAGATCATCTTGTTTTCGGCAGCGACAGGGAAAACCTTTCCTCCGATGCCCGTAAAGAGTTCCGTCAGCAGGGCCTGGGCCTTTTCATCCCCTTCCATGCCACAGAAGGTGCCGGCGAAGGAGGCGACCGATCTTTCCGGATCGGCGAAGCTTTTGACGGGATGAACGCTCCCCAGAACAGCTCCCGAGGGGCGCAGGGAGGAAAGGACGGCAGAGGAAAGGGAGCCGCTGCAGTGGAAAACCACATCGCCGCGGCGGACCACCCCGCATCGGACCAGATTCCCGGCGGCATCGGCGATGTGGCTGTCGGAGGTGGAAACCAGATGGATATCGGCGGGGTGCAGCTCCGCGAATCCCGTCACCGCCTGGCCTTCACCAAGAAAGGCGACGGCCTCCCGCGAGCTTTCCAGCGACCGATTGAGCACGTCTCCGATTCGGGCCAGGCCCTGGCGGACAAAAAGCCTGCCCAAGGTCTTCCCGACCTTCCCGCATCCGATTATGTTGATCGTGCACATTGGCCTCACCCGGTTTTTGAGCATGGTGTGAAAAACGCCGCCGCCATCTTTAAGTCATGCAATTGTTGAAAAAGCAAAAGGGGGCGGATTTATTTTAGTTGGAGTAGGATCGATCGGCGGACAACCAGCTGGATAATCCTGAGATATTCAGATTTTTTGGAATTTTCGAGGTTGCCCCAACAGGAGTTAGAATCAAAAATCCCCGGCAGTTGTCGCCGGGGATTTTTTTATCCGGTGGCAGTCTTGGGGCATCGGGCACAGCCGGAAGATCCGGATCCGGAGCAGGTGGAGGCGGAGCCCCCGCCCGAGCAATACCCTTGCTGATACCAGCCACCGCCTTTAAGAGTAAACTCCGTCAGGGATATCAGTTTTTTTACCGGAGAACCACAGGCGGTACAGGATGTCACAGGGGCATCGGAAAACTTCTGGCGCACCTCAAAGGTCAGGCCGCAACTTTCACAATGATATTCATAGACTGGCATGACAAGTCCCTCCTGGAAAATTTTCGCGGTCAATCTAATCCCTCGGGACCGGGTTGTCAAGACCGGCCCCCCACCAAGCCAGGCCGAACAGGGGCCAATCACTCACAAAAACCGATGTCGGTGCTTAACGAGAGCTAAGCTATCCCACTGCTGGAGGCGCAATCCGTTTCAAGGCATCAAAAAGTTCCTGATTCACGGGTGTCGGAAGGCCAAGCCGCTTGCCATAGGCGATCACCGTTCCACCCAGCATTTCCACCTCGGTTGGCCGGCCTGCCTCGACATCCTGAAGCATGGACGTTTTACCTGCTGGATTCAGTTTGCAATGAATCCGGCGCCACTCCTCCAGGTCCTCCTCGCCAAGATCCACATTCAATGCCTTGGCGATGGCGATGACTTCCCGCATGGCCCCCTCCATGAGCTTCATTGCCTCCGTGGAGTTTTTCAAATCGCCGAAATTCGCCCCGAGAACAGCCGAAACCTGATTGACTCCCACATTGATCATGAATTTGAACCAGAGGCTACGGATCATGTCCGGGGGCATTTCATGGGCTATCCCGGCGCGGGCAAACAGATCGCTGACGCGGCGGACGCGATCCGTCAATTCGGTATTTTTCTTCTCGCCGAAAACGATGCGCCCCAGATTCCTGTAGCTGACGGCGTTCCCTTTCCTTTGCGCGTCGATGGCCAGGGCCAGCCCGTAGAGAACCTTGTCCGCCCCATAAACCGCGCCGATCCGCTCCTCGCTGTCGATTCCGTTCATGACGGAGAGAATGACCGTTTGCGGACCGACCGCCCCTCTGATTTGGTGAATCGCCTGATCGAGATGATAGTGTTTGACAGTCACGATGACCAGATCGGCGGGTTCCGCCTTCTCGGGTCTTACCACCTCGATGGCGTAATGCCTGCCGTTTACGAGGACGCCTTCCTTAAGTAATTTGTCGTATCTATCCGTCCCGGCGATAAAACGGACCGATCTCGGGTCACTTTCAAAAAGGAGACTGCCGTAGGTTGCCCCGAGGGCGCCGGCGCCGATTATGGATATCTTTTCGATGGGTCGCTTCATGGATTTCCTCCCGCACGATGAACCACTTCCACGAGAATTTAATCTACGGCCATTATTTGGCAAAAACTCAGGCATTGATGGCTGGCCGCCTGATTTCCATCCGCCTGGAATTTTAAAACCGATGCAGCATGGTTCCTGGACGTGCTTGGCGTCGAAAGGAGGGAATGAGCGGCTATTTGACCGAAAAGGAACTGGGAAATTTATTTCTGGACCATGCCGCGCCGCCACTTTGCTGCCACAGATTGAAATCGCTCCCGACGACCCCGCCTTCGGAAAGGAGGTTGGCACCGGTCACATCATACCAGAAGATGCCGAATTTTTTGGCAGTGTAAAGGCATGGCCATAAAAGATTTTTCTGCTAAAATAGAAGACAGAATAGGTCATAATTTGCCCGAAGGAGGTTGCCATGGCAAAAGATCCTGTTTGCGGGATGGAAGTAGCCGAAAAAGAAGCCAAATTCCAGGTCCATTTCGACCATGAAACATTCTATTTTTGCTCTGAAAAATGTAAGGAAGTTTATGAATTGGAAACAGGCATGAAAAAGCCGTCAAAGAAGGGCCTTAAGAAATTTCTGGATTGGTTGGCCAAGGGGACGGAGAGAAGCTACGGCAAAACCCCGCCCAAATGCCATTGACCAATTGCCGACTGATCATCGCGAAAAAAAGTCATTCGAGAAATCGCCCGCATGCCACCAAGCAAAAGACTGGAGCACTAAAAATTTCGGTTTCCAATCTTGTCCCTGGGAAACCGGTTGTCAAGACCGGCACAAAGGTCTCTCCTGATTGTATTCATAGTGGTATCTGATACAAATGATTTTTAGAATTTGCCGGATGGAGTTCGGGAGAGTGAACAATCTCCCGCCAGCCCTTCAGGAAAATTAACCAGGGCGCCGTTTTCAACTTTTTTGTCGGGGAGTCGGCTGATGCGAGTGGTAGTGGCCTTGGGAGGCAATGCCTTGTTGCGCCGAGGCGAACCCTTGACCGCGGCCAATCAGCGGGCGAATGTGCGGGTCGCCGCGGAAGCGCTCACCCCCATCGCCCGAAAACATGAGCTGATCATTTCCCATGGCAACGGCCCCCAGGTGGGCTTACTGGCGTTGCAGAGTGCGGTTTTTAAAGAGGATGAAACCTACCCCCTGGATGTACTCGGTGCCGAAACGGAGGGTATGATCGGCTATTTAATCGAGCAGGAACTGAGAAATTTACTTCCAGACCAATGCCGCTGCGCTACGTTGCTGACCCAAATTGAAGTCGATCCCGACGATCCAGCGTTTAGACACCCCACCAAACCCATCGGCCCTGTGTATAGTGAAACCGAAGCCGGCAAACTGGCCCGAGAGCGCCTCTGGACTGTCGCACCGGATGGAAATGACTATCGCCGGGTCGTTCCTTCGCCCCGGCCAGAACGCATTCTGGAACTCAGTGTCATCGAACTGTTGGTCGACCAGGGCGTGATTGTGATTTGCGCCGGTGGCGGCGGCATTCCGGTTATCAAAAGAGAGGATGGCAGTTTCTTCGGTGTGGAAGCGGTAATCGATAAAGATTCGGCCGGCGCTTTGTTGGCAAGGGAACTCCACGCCGACGCTTTCCTCATGTTGACGGATGTCGATGCCGTTTATCAGGACTGGCAGACACCTAACGCCAGGGCGATCCGGAATGCACCCCCAAAGATTCTTTGCAACATGAATTTCGCCGCAGGCTCGATGGCCCCTAAAGTGAAAGCGGCCTGTGAGTTTGTGGAAAGAACCGGCGGCCTGGCAGGAATAGGACGGCTTCAGGACGCCCAGGCCATATTAAAGGGAAAAGCGGGCACAATTATCCGCCAAGACGTTGTTGAAATGAGCTGGTGGGAAGAAAAAACCTGAGGATTGGAGCACTATTCCTTTCTTTTCATCTGAATACCATTCCACTGTATTCCCCCAAAAGTTACACCAAGTTCCTGCCCCGTAAAAATTCCCTTATCAGATCGCTCAGTTTGGGATCCCCCACTTCCTCGAATTCATAACGCACCCGCACCAGCGGCTTGTTTATTTTAATAAGGCCCCCGAGATCGCACGGAGTGGCGGCAAGGACGATATCCGCATCAGCCGAATTGATGG
>JAAZDE010000102.1 GCA_012512925.1 Desulfuromonadaceae bacterium | reverse complement strand
TCGATCCGGTGGGAACGGTTGAGCGGCGGCGTTTCCAGGAGGAGTTCCGGATCCCCGACGGTGTTCCCCTCTGGGTCTGCGGAAGCACCCATGAAGGGGAGGAAGAGGCTTTGCTGCGGATCTTCGCCCGCCTCCTGATTCGGTGGCCGCAGTTGATCCTGGTTCTCGTGCCCCGTCATCCCAACCGCTGCCGCGGCGTGGCGGAGATGATCCGCTCCCACGGATATTTACTCAGCTTGCGCAGCGAACTGGATCATTCCGCACCCGTGCTGGCGCCGGGAAACATTTTGCTGATCGACACCATGGGGGACCTGGTCAAACTTTATTCACTGGCCGATATCGTCTTTGTCGGCGGCAGCCTGACTCCCGTCGGGGGGCATAACGTTCTCGAGGCCTCGTCCGTCAAAAAGCCGGTTCTGTTCGGACCCCACATGAATAATTTCAAGGAGATAGCCCGACTGGTGCTCAAGGCCCAGGGGGGCTTGTGCGTTTCCGGCGAGGGGGACCTTCACGATAACGTGGACCGGCTTCTCGCCGATGAGCCCCTGCGCCGGCAGATGGGAAACAACGGCTACCATCTGCTGGAGGAAAACCAGGGAGCCACACGAAAGACCATGGCGGTCCTGAACCGCTTGCTGGCCCCCTGATGGATCTCTGGCGCGATCATTGCCAACGACTGTTCCGCACCGGCCCTCAGACCGCGGCGGAATGGCTGTTTTTCCTGCCTCTGGCGGGCTGCGGGCTGGCTTACGGCTGGGTCATGTGGCTGCGCGAAAGGCTGTATCGATTCGGCATTCTGCCCTCCTGTCGGGCCGCCGTGCCGACCATATCGGTCGGCAACCTCACTGCCGGCGGCACGGGAAAAACACCCGTTGTCGATCATATCGCCCGGATTCTCACCGATTACGGGAAAAAGGTCGCCGTCGTCAGTCGCGGTTACGGCCGCAAAAGGATCGTGGAAGACCGGGTGGTGAGCCGCGGCGACGGACCGCAGATTGCCCCCGAACTGGCAGGGGACGAGGCCTATCTTCTCTCCCGCCGCAATCCCCGCCTGGTGGTTCTGGTGGCACGGCGGCGGCGTTTCGCCGTGGACCGAGCGGTTCGGGAATTCGGCGCCGAGGTGGTGATTCTCGATGACGGCTTTCAGCATCTGGCCGTGGGCCGTCATCTCGACATTGTCCTGCTCGATGCGCAATGCCCCCTGGGCAACGGCCGGGTGCTTCCCGCCGGACCGCTCCGCGAATTTCCCTCGGCGCTGGAGCGGGGCAATCTTTTTGTGTTCACCCGCAGCGGGGAAGGGGGAGAAGCCCCTTTCCCGGTTCCCGGGGAAGCTCTCCATTGCCGCCATGTCATTCATTCCGTCGCGCTTTCCCTGAATGACGAAAGGGCAGCGCTGGCCGACCTGGCTTCTCTGAAGGGGGGGGCTTTCGCCGGCATCGCCGATCCCGCGCGGTTCTTCGATGATCTGCGCCGGCAAGGCCTGCGGCTGGACAAATGCCTTTCTTTGGCCGATCATGTCCGCTATGGCCGGGGCGAAATGGAGGCGGTCCGCAACCTGGCCGAGGGAATGGATTTTCTGGTGACAACGGAAAAGGATGGCGTCAAGCTGCAGGGGATGGAGTTCCCCGTCCCCTGTTATCAGGTTTCCCTGGGGGTTGAATTCCAGGAGCACGATGAACTG
>JAAZDE010000101.1 GCA_012512925.1 Desulfuromonadaceae bacterium | reverse complement strand
GCGAGAACATCCACTTGGAACTTCCCGTGACGCGGGAACCGCTGCCGGCGGATTGGGTGGCGGCCACGGTCACCGTCGGCGGTCTGCGGGGTGGGCATTCGGGGATGGATATCGCCAAGGGACGGGGAAACGCCAACCGGATTCTTGCGGAAATCCTGGACGGGATCTTGAAGGCGGCAGATTTCAAAATCCTTTCCCTGCAGGGAGGAACCCGCTCCAACGCCATCCCCCGCCAGGCCGAGGCCGTCATTGCCTTTCATCCCAATGATTCGGTCCCTCTCACGGAGAAATTTAACCACCTCGCCGAAGAGAAGGCGAGACGATTGGCATCCGTGGAGCCGAAATTCACCGTCTCCCTTTCCTCCGCCAGCCGGCCGCAGCCCGACAGCCTCGCCCTGAGTCCCGAAAGCATGGTGCGCTGTCTTCGGCTCCTGACGGAAATCCCCAACGGAGTACGCCGCATGGAAAAGGACCGGCCGGACATGGTCGCAACCTCCAACAATCTGGCCGTGGTCCGCAGCGAAAAAGGAAAACTGAAGGTTCTGAGCCTGCAGCGCAGCAGCCGCATGGCGGAACTCGAGACCTTGACTCGCGAGATTGCGGTTACCGCCTCGCAGCTGGGAGCCAGCGCCGCCACCGATGGCCTCTATCCGGCCTGGGAACCCGAACCCGACTCACAGCTGCTGGGTCACTGTCTTGCGATCTATCGTGAAATCTTTGCCGCCGACCCCTCCGTCCACATCACCCATGGCGGCCTGGAATGCGGCATATTGGGCGCTAAACTGCCAGGCGCCGAGATGGTATCACTCGGCCCGGATATCGAAAATCCCCACTCCCCTGGGGAACGGGCTTTTCTCCCCTCCATCGCCAGGGTGCACCGCTTTCTCAGGGAGTTGCTGACCTCTTTTCCTTGAAATGTAGAAAGCGTCGTTTCTTTAAAAGTAAAACAGGCGGCTGAAAAACAGCCGCCCGCGGAAAACTTCTTTTCGGTTTTTCCCTTGAAAATGATTTTAAATCCTTAGTTGAGGTCGGAACTCCGCCAGTATCTGGTGCCGGCGACCATCGCCTGCAGGGTCGCCCCGGCGCTGGTCAGGGAGTAGATCTCCACATCCCGCTGGAAGGAAACCTGACCGCCAATAGCCCCTCCCTTGTCGGGGGACTTGGCCGCGGCATCCGCCTGGCCGCCGAACTCCCACCCCTGATCCATGAATCGGGTCAGCACCTCCTGGCTTTTGAAGATGAAAACCAGGCGGTAATCCTTGATCCCCAGCCCCGGACCGATGCCGACCTGAGCCATATTCATATAGACCTTGGAACCATTTCCATTGTTGACGCAAAGTCCGTAACCGCTACCGCCGCCGATGAAGAGAAGGTTGGCATTGGTGCTGTCAAAAACCGCGTACCCGGCAGCGAGGCGCACCTTGTTGCGGGTTTCAGGGTGGGCGTGATAAAGCTTTGCCAAAGTTTCATTGGCCATCTCGTCAATGAGCCTTTGGGTCTGGAACTTGTCCGCTTTGGGCTGCAGACAACCGGCCAAAAGACCTGTGATCGCAAAGAAAACTATCGTTTTGACAAAAATCCGCATGACACCCTCCTCAATCCGTGAATGTTGCCGGCCAAGGAAAAGCTTTCCTTGCCTTTAATGTAATATTCTATCCGGATATTCCTCCAAGGCCAACATGAAACCGCGCCGGTTGCCGCCTTCGGCAATAATTGGCTTTTCTCTCCCTTTTGACCCCCGCCGGAAATGTTTTTCTCCCCGGACAAGGTTTGGCATTGCCAAAATGCATCTTTACGCATTAGATTTGATCCGGCTTCCCCCCTTTTTCCCGGAAGAATTTTCCGCCATGATCCTGCAAGGAACCCTGGTCAATATCGCCGCCATCGCCATCGGCTGTCTCATCGGACGGCTGTGCGGCCGGCTCATCAGCGAAAAGGCTCGCCTCACCATCATGGCCGGCCTCGGCCTGGCCGTTCTGCTGATCGGCATGCAACTGTCGCTGCAGAGCCGCCAGCCCCTTATCGTCATCGGCGGCCTGATCGGCGGAGGGCTGTGCGGCGAACTGCTGGGGATCGAAACCCGCCTGGAAAATTTCGGCCTGTTCCTGCAGCGGCGTTTTTCCGGCAGCGGCCAGATCGCCAAGGGTTTCGTCACCGCCAGTCTCATCTACTGCGTCGGCGCCATGGCCATCATGGGTTCGCTCCAGGACGGCCTCGGCGGCCGACCGACCATCCTCTACGCCAAAGCCGCCCTGGACGGTATCGCCTCGGTAGCGCTGACCTCGACTCTGGGCATCGGCGTTCTCTTCTCCATCATCCCCCTGGCCCTCTATCAGGGGGGGATCACCCTCTTCGCCGGCTTGGCCAAAGCCATTCTCACCGACCCGGTGGTCATCGAAATGAACGCCGTCGGAGGGCTGCTCATCTGCGCCATCGCCCTCGACCTCTTGAGCATCAAACGCCTGCCCATCGGCAACCTCCTGCCCGGCATCTTCATCGTTCCCGCCCTGATGTGGGTCTTCGGCATGGCCTGACCCGGTAGTGAATGGGCTGTGCCTCCCTTGCCCGGTGACACTTCTGTTTCCTCTCCCAAGCTTTAGTCACTTTCCCTGTTGACAGGCCAGTATTACATTGTATTATTTCTTTCGGAAATTTTTTCCTTTCACGAGGCAACGTCCATGAAGAAAAAACAGGAAATCATCAGCTTCAAGGCCGATTCCACATTAAAAAGCGCCCTGACGGGGATTCCCAACCGTTCCGAATTCATCCGCGACGCCATCCTCTCAGCACTCGATAATGCCTGCCCCCTGTGCCACGGGACGGGAATTCTGAGTCCCTCCCAAAAGGAACATATGACCAAGTTTCTGACCAGTCACACACTGGAAAAGTGCCAGGATTGCCAGGAAGTGATTTTCCGCTGCCGGAAATAAAAACACCCGATAATCCGAAAGGAACAGAAGTGATGCGCCGACAGGTCTTCCTCGCAAATCTTTTCGTGGGCTTCCTGATCCTCTGCCTCGCCCCGGCAGCCACCTTGGCAGGAAATGACCCGTTGCCTGTCTTTGTCAGCGTCTTGCCGCAGAAACAGTTCGTCGAACGGATCGGCGGAGAACGCGTCCAGGTCTCGGTCATGGTGCCACCCGGCCGCAGCCCCGCAACCTATGAGCCGACTCCCCGGCAGATGGCGGGGCTGTCCCGCGCCCGCCTCTATTTCTCCATCGGCGTTCCTTTTGAAAGAATATGGATGAAGCGGGTGGCGGCCAACAACCCGCAAATGAAGGTCATCGACAGTCAATGCGGCATCGAGCTGATGCCGATGAATTCATATCACCATCATCACGAGGGCGAGATCCATTCCCCATCAGCGGGAGGCCATGAAACAGGCCCTCCCGACCCCCATATCTGGACCAGTCCGGCCCTGGTCAAAATCATGGCCGACAATATCGTGCAGGCCCTCTGTGAGGCCTCCCCGGAAAACATTGGGGAATTCCAGATCAATTACCAGAAGTTCGTCACCGATCTCGACCTTCTGGAAAAGGAAATCCGCGTCAAGCTGGCGCCGCTGAGCAATAGGCGCTTTCTGGTCTTTCATCCCTCCTGGGGCTATTTTGCCAGGGACTTCGGCCTCGAACAGATCGCCATTGAAAGCGGCGGCAAAGAACCCGGAGCGAAAACCCTGGCGGCTCTTATCGAGCGAGCGAAACAAGAGGAAATCCGCGTCATCTTCGTCCAGGAGCAGTTCAGCCGAACCGCGGCCGCAACCGTCGCCGCGGCCATCGGCGGCCGAGTGGTCGCGATCGATCCACTGGCGGAGGATTATTTCGCCAACCTCCGCAGGGTAGCGGAGGTCTTGGCCGCAGCGATGAGGCAGCCGTGAACCCGGTCATCACCGTCGATAACGTTTCCTTCCGCTACAATGACGTGCCGGTCTTGGAGAAGGTCAGCCTGGCGGTGGAGCAAGGGGAGTTCCTGGGCATCGTCGGTCCCAACGGCGGCGGCAAGAGCACCCTGTTGAAACTGATTCTCGGTCTGCTGAAACCGCTTCAGGGTGCCATTACCGTGCTCGGCGCCCCCCCCGAACAGGCCTGCCGCCAGCTCGGCTACGTTCCCCAATTCGTCTATTTCGACCGCCACTTCCCGATCACCGTGCGGGATACCGTCCTTCAGGGAAGGCTGGGGAAAACGAGGCCGCTTCTAGGCTACAGCCGCCAGGACCGGAAGCGCGCGGTAGCGGCCATGGGGGAGACCGACATCCTCGACCTGGCCCAGCGCCCCATCGCCGCCCTCTCCGGAGGGCAGCTGCAGCGGGTGCTGATCGCCCGCGCTCTGGCCTGCGATCCGGAGATCCTGCTCCTCGACGAGCCGACCGCCAACATCGATCCGAAGGTGGAGGAGGATGTTTTCGACCTGCTCAAAAGGCTCAACGAAAAGATCACCATCATCGTGGTCTCCCACGATATCGGTTTCATCTCCAACTACATCACCCGGGTGGCATGTCTGAACCGGACTCTCGTCTGTCACACCACCTCCCCCATCAGCGGAGGGCTCCTCGAGAAACTGTATGGTTCGCCGATCCGCATGGTGCATCATGAAACCCGCTTGAGCGCCCGAATCAAAGAGAACGGTGACGACCATGAACAGCTTCCTTGATGCCGTGACCACCCAGACCTTCATGCAGAACGCCCTCTGGGGCAGTGTCCTGGCCAGCATCGCCTGCGGCATCATCGGCCCCTACGTGGTAGTGCGCAAAATCGGCTACCTGGCGGGAGGGATTGCCCACGCCGTGCTGGGAGGGATGGGAGCGGCCTATTTCCTGGGGAGGAGCCCCATAGGCGGAGCGCTGATCACCGCCATCGGAGCAGCGCTGCTGATCGGCTGGGTGAGTCTCCGCGAACACCGTCAGGAGGACATCATGATCAGCGCCTTGTGGGCGGTGGGAATGGCCGCCGGCATTCTCTTCATCTCGCAGACGCCCGGATACAACGTCGATCTGATGAGCTACCTGTTCGGCAATATTCTCATGATCCCACGGCGGGAGCTTTATTTCATAGCCCTCCTGGACATCGGCATCGCCGTAACGGTACTGCTCTTTTTCAAACAGTTTCTGGCGGTCTCTTTCGACCAGGAATTCGCCCGCCTGCGCGGCATCCGGGTGGAATTATTTTCCCTGCTGCTCCTCTCTCTGGTGGCGCTGACGGTGGTTATCCTGATCCAGGTGGTCGGCCTGGTGCTGGTCATCGCTCTGCTCACCCTCCCCGCCGCCATCGCCGGGCACTACACCAGTACCCTGGCGAAAACGATGCTGCTCGCCATCCTCCTCGGGCTTGTCTTCACCTGCAGCGGCCTGGCCCTTTCCTATCAGCCCGACCTTCCAGCCGGCGCCACCATCGTCCTCCTGGCCGGCTGCGGCTATCTTTTCTCCAGCCTGGGCCGAAAATTCCACCGCCCTTGACGGCCTGCCGAAAGCGACGCTTTCCGGGCCAACGGCTTCGGCTGCAATAAGATTGCGCCCTCTGTACTCAATACATTACTTTTTGACTTCCTTTCCCTGCGCCGCGACCTGCGACATCTTGGCGCGGATTTTTTCTTCATCCCCCAGATAGCGGGACTCAAGAATCCGCAGATCAGGGTCCAGGCGATAGAGAAGGGGTTCGCCGGTGGGAATGTTCAAGGCAACAACCTCTTCGTCACTCAATCCATCTAGATGTTTCACCAGCGCCCGCAGGCTGTTGCCATGTGCCACCACCAGGACGTTGCGCCCCAGCGCCACCTCCGGGGAAATCACGTCCTGCCAGTAGGGAAGGAAACGTCTCACGGTATTTTCGAGACTTTCGGCATGGGGGAGAACGGCCGGGTCGAGATGGCGGTAGCGGGGATCGAAACCCGGATACCGTTCGTCCAACCCATCCAGCGGAGGGGGCGGCGTCTGGTAGCTGCGCCGCCACAGAAGGACCTGCTCCTCACCGTGAAGAGCCGCGGTCTCAGCCTTGTTGAGCCCCTGCAGAGCGCCATAATGACGCTCATTCAGGCGCCAGTGACGATGCACCGGCACCCACATCCGGTCGATGACGTCAAGGACGATCCACAGGGTACGGATCGCCCGTTTCAATACCGAGGTATAGGCCACGTCGGGCAGGAGTTCCGCCTCCATCAGCAACTTGCCGGCGTTTTCAGCTTCGGCGAGCCCCTTCGCGGACAGGTCGACATCGGTCCAGCCGGTGAACCGGTTTTCCCGGTTCCAGTCGCTTTCGCCATGACGCAACAGAATCAGATTGCCCATTTCCACCTCCCTTTTTTACTGCACCGGAATTATTCCCCGGAACATTTCTCAAAATTAATCCTGTGACGATACAATGCAATTCTATCAGCCGCGAGCAGAGGGTCGCCGGAAAAACGGTGGAGAAAATACCTGAAGCTAAAATACAGCCGTCACTATTGACAAGGCGGCATTGTCATCTATCCTATTTCCCATACTTTATCTTTCGGCAACATAATGGAGCATTCATGGTAAACCAATTTCAGCAGGAACTCGCAGAGGAATATCATCCCACTGAAGACGAGCCCTACATGAGCCCCAGACAACTGGCCTATTTCCGCCAGAAACTGCTCCAGTGGCGGGCTGAGCTCCTTGCCGAATCGGCCAAAACCAGGGAGCAGATGCGGGAGGAAAAGTTGCGGGAGACTGACCTGGTCGATCAGGGCTTTTCGGAAACGGAGAACGCCTTTGAGTTGCGCACCCGAGACCGCTATCGCAAGTTGATCAAAAAGATCGATGCCGCCTTGGAACGTATCGATGACGGAAGTTACGGTTTCTGCGAAGAGACCGGCGAGGAAATCGGGATCAGGCGTCTGGAGGCCAGGCCGATCGCCACCATGTGTGTGGAAGCCCAGGAACGTCACGAGCGGATGGAGAAACTGCAACGGATCATCGAGTGACGGCCCCACCTTCTTCCCTGCCACAGGCCAAGGGACCATCGTAAATTCCTTATTGCTCCCTCCCCTTCGCGCCCCTTATCCCCACCTCTGAAAATTTACCCTTTACGGGTGAAGAAGAGGATTCCGAGGAAAGCGCCAAAGGCCTTTGGAACCAGAAAAACCTTTACATATCACCTCTTCTGTTGTAGTTTAGGCGCCTTGCGGAGAGGTGACCGAGCGGCCGAAGGTGCACGACTGGAAATCGTGTGTATCGAAAGGTACCGGGGGTTCGAATCCCCCCCTCTCCGCCATCCATTTTTCTGTTTCCCGACTTTTGCCAACAACCGGTTCATTTGCCAATAGAAGTGACAGCCGGGTCCTGTGCAACGGAAGGTCGCCAACTCCGTCAGGCCCGGAAGGGAGCAGCGGTAACGACATTTTTCGTGTGCCGCAGGGGCGCCTGGCTGTCACTTGTGGTGGCAATCGTTGCCGGTTTTTTTCTTTTCCCTGTTTTTCGGCATCTTCCGCTGTCCAAGAGAGTGTCGAGACAAGCCGTGATGCAGATTTTGGGCAAACCGCCTTGATTATGCCCAGCGGCTGGAGGATTGAAACTCACGGTCCCGATCCAGGCAACGCCCAGTGACAACGAAATGCGGCGTTTTCAATTTCCGGTAAGGTGATTCCGAACAATGTCCTATCTTGTTTTGGCTCGCAAGTGGAGACCACAGCGCTTCGGGGAGATGGTCGGCCAGGAACATGTCGCCCGGACTCTGGAAAACGCCATAAAAAACGGCCGCATCCATCATGCCTATCTGTTCTGCGGACCGCGGGGGGTGGGCAAAACCTCGGCTGCCCGCATCCTGGCCAAAGCTGTCAACTGTGAATCCGGGCCTACCCCGACCCCCTGCAACGAATGTCTCTCCTGCCGTGAGATCACCCAGGGAACCGGGGTGGATGTTTTTGAAATCGACGGCGCCTCCAATACCGGTGTCGACGATATCCGCGAATTGCGGGAAAACGTCCGTTATCTTCCGGCCCATTCACGCTTCAAGATCTTTATCATCGATGAAGTCCATATGCTCTCCATCAACGCCTTCAACGCCCTCCTCAAGGTTTTGGAGGAACCACCGCAACACGCCAAATTCATCTTTGCCACCACCGAATCGCACAAGATCCCGGCCACCATCCTCTCCCGCTGCCAGCGTTTCGATTTCCGCCGCCTGCCAGCGGGAAAAATCGCCGCGCACCTTAAAGCCATCACCGAGCGGGAATCGATCGCCATCTCCCCCATGGCCATCCACCTTATCTCCCGCCAAGCCGAAGGAAGCATGAGGGATGCCCTCTCCACCCTCGACCAGGTGGTGGCCTACAGCGGTGAAACGGTCGTCGACGAGGATGTCGAGGCGCTGCTGGGAGTGGTCGACCGCAGCCTCCTGCTGGAAATGGCCGCCGCCCTGGTGCAGCGCGACAGCCGGGCGATCCTGGAAACAGTGCTGAGGGTGGATGAGATCGGTTTTTCCATCCGCCATTTCTGCAAGGATCTCATCGAAACCTTCCGCTCATTGATCTTTGTCAAGATCTTCCAGGATTCCCCGAGAGCTTCGGACGGCCCCCACGCGGAAGCGGAGGATCTCAAACCGCTGACAGAGCTGGCCGATCTGGCCGATCTGCAAAGGGATTTGGCCCTCCTGCTAAAACTGGAGAAGGATATCGCTACTGCTTCCTTTCCCCTCATCACCCTGGAGGCGGGGCTCCTCCGCATCGGCCACCTCCCTCCCGCTCAACCCCTGGCCGATCTCATCGAGCGGCTGGCTGACCTGGAAAAACAGCTCGGGGGAGCCAAGTCACTGCCCCCTTTTCCATCCCCTCCCGACGCTACCTTTTCACCCGTTCCGCCGGCGGCGGAGATCCCCAGGGTCAAACATCCGGAGACTCCACCTGAAAAGGCAGGGGACTGGCCGGGATTCCTCGCCCATCTGAATAGCGTAAAGCCGCTTCTTGCCGCCCAGCTAAGCGCCGGCCGTCTCCTCTCCTTCATGCCGTCACGGGTTGAACTCGGCTTTATGGAAGGTACCTTTGAAATAAGGCAGATGAAGGATGCCTCCACCCGACAGGCGATGGAGGAGTTGATGGAGCGCTATTTTGGACGGAAGGTGACCCTGGCGCCCACTTCTTTGACAGCAGAGGAATTTTCGGCTCAAGGTGGTTCCACAATGGCTCCCGAGGATCGAGTGAAACGGGATGCCCTGGAACATCCCGCGGTAAAATCGGTCCTGACGATCCTCGGCGGACAGGTGGAAGAGGTGACAGTCCTGGGAGAAACCTGTTCCGAGGACGATCCCCTCACTGGCGACTCCCCGTAAAATTTTTAATAAAATTCAAGAAAAGGAGACGATCGGATGAATAAAGGTTTCGGCAACATCATGAAACAAGCACAGATGATGCAACAGAAAATGCAGCGTCTGCAGCAGGAGTTGGAAGGACGTGAAGTGGAAGCCACGGCCGGAGGCGGCATGGTCACCGCCAGAGTCAACGGCAAACAGCAGCTTCTCGGCCTGAAGATCGAGCCGGCCGCCGTCGATCCGCAGGATACCGAAATGCTCGAGGATCTGATCCTTGCCGCAGTCAACGAAGCCCTCAAGAAAAGTCAGGAGATGGTCCAGGAGGAAATGGGCAAGATTACCGGCGGCATGAATATTCCAGGTCTTTTCTGACCGGAGAAGTCCCGGCTGGACAAATGATTTTCAGCATCCCGGTGGCAATATTCACCTTTTCCTGAAATCGAAAGTTGTTTAATTTTTCCTTCCGGGCATTGCCATTCCGGGTCTCTTTGACTTATCTTCTGAAAAAGAGAATTTGCAAAAATAGAACATCAATTTAAATATTATTGAATCGGTTTTGACACTCATGTTAGACTCGGTCCCGTCTTTCGACAGGCTCATTGCTGAATTGGCCAAATTCCCCGGCATCGGGCGGAAAACAGCCACTCGTTTGGCCTTTTTTGTTCTCAAACAGCCCCGAGAGCAGGCCGAAGCGCTGGCGGATGCCTTGAAATCTCTTAAAGAAAGGGTCTGTTTCTGTTCCATATGCTTTCAGATGACGGAACAGGATCCCTGCCGCTTTTGCCTTGATCCGCGTCGCGATAGCAACCTGTTATGCATCGTCGAGGAACCACAGGATGTCATGGCCATCGAGCGCAGTCATTGCTATCAGGGACGTTACCATGTCCTCCACGGGGCGCTTTCCCCGCTTGATGGAATCGGTCCCGAATCATTGAAGATTCCCGAGTTAAAAAACCGTTTGAGCGACGGCTCCGTCAAAGAGGTCATCATCGCCACCAATTTCAACGTCAAAGGAGAGACAACGGCACTATATCTGGCCCGCTTCATCCATCCCATGAACATCCGTGTCACTCGGCTCGCCCACGGCATACCCCTGGGGAGCGACTTGGAATATATCGACGAGGCCACGGTTGGACGCGCCGTCAAGGCCCGCCAGGAATTCTGAGCGGAGCATGGCCGCGCCTTTTGCGAATTGCCGCCGTCAACAGCTTTTTGCCGATAGATAAGGCAGATAAGGCTGCCCGCTATCACGAGAGTTTTTATAGAAGGAGGAAATCAACCCATGTCCCGAAAAAAGGTCTGCATTGATGGCAACACCGCTGTGGCCCATGTCGCCCACGCAACCAACGAAGTCATTGCCATCTATCCCATTACCCCATCCTCCACCATGGGGGAGGTATCCGACGCCAAAAGCGCTGTCGGTCAGAAAAACATCTGGGGAACCATTCCCAAGGTTGTCGAAATGCAATCCGAGGGAGGGGCCTCCGGAGCCGTCCATGGCGCCCTCCAGGCAGGAGCGCTGACCACCACCTTCACCGCATCCCAGGGTCTGCTGCTGATGATCCCCAACATGTTCAAGATCGCCGGGGAACTGACCAGCACGGTGTTTCACGTCTCGGCACGGGCGGTAGCTACCCATGCCCTTTCGATCTTCGGAGACCACAGCGACGTCATGGCCTGCCGTTCCACCGGCTGGGCGCTACTGGCCTCCGACAATCCCCAGGAATCCATGGACATGGCCCTGATGGCCCAGGCGGCGACCCTCGAGGCAAGAGTTCCCTTCCTCCATTTCTTCGACGGTTTCCGCACCTCCAACGAGGTCCAGAAAATCGAGGAACTGACCTTTGACGATATGCGCGCCATGATCAGCGACGATCTGGTCCGCGCCCACCGTCAGCGGGCCATGTCCCCCGACCGCCCCATACTCCGGGGCACCGCCCAGAATCCCGATGTCTTCTTTCCCAGCCGGGAAACCGCCAACGCCTATTACCAGAAAGTTCCGGCCATTCTTCAGGCGCAGATGGACAAATTCGCCCAAATAACCGGCCGCCGCTATCAGCTCTATGAATATGTCGGCAACCCCGAGGCGGAGCGGGTGGTGGTCTGCATGGGCTCCGGCTGCGACACCCTTCATGAACTGGTGGAATATCTGACCGCTCAAGGGGAGAAAATCGGCCTGGTCAAGGTCCGTCTGTTTCAGCCCCTCGACATACAAAAATTCGTCAACACCCTGCCTGCATCGGTCAAGAAAATCGCCGTCCTCGACCGCACCAAGGAGCCGGGCGCCATCGGGGAACCCCTCTATGTCGCTGTCCGCTCCGCCATCGGCGAAGCCATGGAGAACCGTCAGGCTCCCTTCCAGAATTACCCGGTTATCGTCGGCGGCCGTTACGGTCTCGGCTCCTTCGAATTTTCCCCGGCCATGGCCAAATCGGTATTCGACAACCTGACGGCCGACAAACCGAAAAATCATTTTACTGTCGGTATCAAGGAAGACGTCACCGGCAGCAGCCTCGATTTCGACGCAGACTTCCGTATGCCTCACGCCGGACTTTATCAGGCCGTCTTCTACGGTCTCGGCTCCGACGGCACCGTAGGCGCCAACAAGAACTCGATCAAGATCATCGGCGACAATACCGACAACAAAGCCCAGGCCTATTTCGTCTACGATTCCAAAAAAGCCGGCAGCATGACCGTCAGCCATCTGCGCTTCGGCAAGCAGGAGATCCGCTCCCCTTATCTGGTGGAGAGCGCCGATTTCGTCGCCTGTCACAACTTCTCTTTCCTGGAGAAGTACGACATGCTCGGCAAAGCCAAAAATGGCGCCACCTTCCTCCTCAACAGCCCCTATCACCAGGACGAGGTCTGGGAGCAGATCCCCCGCGAGGTGCAGCAGCAGATCATCGACAAGAAGCTCAAGTTTTATGTCATCGACGGCGTACGTCTGGGCAACGAGATCGGGCTCGGCCCCCGTATCAACATCATCATGCAGACCGCCTTCTTCAAAATTTCCCAGATCATCCCCATCGACCAGGCCATCGAGGAGATCAAGAAAGCCATCGTCAAGAGCTACGGCAAGGCAGGTGAAAAGGTCGTCAACATGAACTATGAGGCCGTGGATGCAGCGCTGGCCAACCTCGAAGAGGTGGTCGTGCCGGCCTCCGCCGACGGCCTGAAGAGGATGAAATCGGCCGTCAGCGGCGACGTCCCCGATTTCGTCAAAAAGGTGACCGGCCAGATCATCGACGGCAAAGGGGAGAAGATACCCGTTTCGAATCTTCCCCTGGACGGAACCTACCCCGTCGGCACTTCGAAATACGAAAAACGGAACATTGCCGTCGATATTCCGGTCTGGGACCCCGAACTCTGCATTCAGTGCGGCATCTGCTCCTTCGTCTGCCCCCACGCCGTCATCCGTATGAAGATTTACGACGGCGCTCTGCTGAAAGACGCCCCCGCCGCCTTCAAGGCCACCGAAGCCAAAGGCAAAGAAATGGCCGGCAAAAAATGCACTCTCCAGGTCAGTCCCGAGGACTGCACCGGCTGCGGCGCCTGTGTCCATAATTGCCCGGTCAAGAGCAAAAGTGACGAAAAGCGCAAGGCCATCAACATGGACTTCCAGCCCCCGCTGCGGGAGCAGGAAGTCGCCAACTGGGAGTTTTTCCTCAATCTCCCGGACACCGATCCGGCCCTCATCAACCGGGCCACCGTCAAGGGCAGCCAGTTGCTGCGCCCCACCTTCGAATTTTCCGGGGCCTGCGCCGGCTGCGGAGAAACGCCCTTCGTCAAGCTGCTTTCCCAGCTCTTCGGCGACCGCGCCCTGATCGCCAACGCCACCGGCTGTTCCTCCATCTACGGCGGCAACCTCCCCACCACCCCCTGGACCACCCGCCACGACGGCCGGGGGCCGACCTGGTCCAACTCCCTGTTCGAGGACAACGCCGAATTTGGATTCGGCATGCGCCTCACGGTGGATAAGCTGAACCAGTACTCCCTGGAATTGCTGGACAGAATGAAAGACTGTTCCTGCGCCAATTGTTCCTCCTCGACGGCCCTTTTTGACGCCATCCTCAATGCCGACCAGAGCACTCAGGAAGGGATCGAGGCTCAACGCGCCCGTGTTGAGGAACTGAAAAACGTCCTCACCCCCTGTTCCGAACCGGAAGCCAAGGAACTCTTAAGCCTGGCCGATTTCCTGGTCAAAAAATCGGTGTGGATTCTCGGCGGCGACGGTTGGGCCTACGACATCGGCTATGGAGGCCTCGACCACGTGCTCGCCTCCGGTGAAAACGTCAACGTTCTGGTTCTTGACACCGAGGTCTATTCCAATACCGGCGGCCAGTCCAGCAAAGCCACACCGCTGGGCGCCGTGGCCCAATTCGCCGCGGCCGGCAAGCGGATGGCCAAAAAGGACCTGGGCATGATCTCCATGACCTACGGCAACATTTATGTCGCCAAGGTTTCTCTGGCCAATCCGGCACAGATGGTCAAGGCCTTCCTGGAGGCCGAATCCTACGAAGGACCTTCCCTGATCCTGGCTTACAGCCACTGCATCGCCCACGGCATCAACATGACGGCCGGCGTCGATGAAGGCAAAAAAGCGGTGGAATGCGGCCACTGGCCCCTTTACCGCTTCGATCCCCGGCTTGCCGACCAGGGGAAAAACCCGCTCCAGCTCGACAGCAAACCACCCACAATCAGCTTTGAAGAATTTGCCCAAGGAGAAAACCGCTTCCGCGTTTTGAAAAAAACCCACCCTGAAGCCGCCAAAGAGCTGATGGCCAAAGCCAATCAATTGACCAGAGCCCGCTTCGACCTGTACCAGAAACTGGCCCAGATGGAACCGGACTGCGGAAAAACAAAAGAATAATCCGTTTTGCCGAGATATCGTTTGACCAAACAGGCCCGGAGGAATTACTCCGGGCCTGTTTGGTGTACCTTTTGCATCCATTAAGATCAGCAAACGACATGGTCATCCGTTTTCCCCATGGGAACAGCACCAATACCAAGGAGTGCTAAAATGCTTGGAACACAATCTTCGTTGGTTTTGTTTGACGAAGAATGCCTCAACATCTCCTCAATTCTGCACAAGCTTTTAGTTGAAGCCAATGCCAAAGCCCTTTTCCTGGTTGACAAAGATGGGCAGCTGATCAGTTCCACCGGCGAAACCGACCAGATGGACACCACCAGTCTGGCCTCTCTCACTGCCGGCAATATCGCCGCCACCGGAGGCCTGGCCAAATTGTTGGGGGAAAAGGAGTTTTCCGTTCTCTTTCATGAGGGGGAAAAGGACAATCTCCATCTCTCTCTGGTCGCCAGCCGGGTGATTCTGGTGGTCATCTTTGATCAGCGGAGTTCTCTCGGCCTGGTTCGACTCCGGGTGCGGAAATGGAATGAGGAATTGGAAAAGATCTTTAATGCACTGGAAAAGAAAGCCAAAGAAAAAAGTTCATCCAATCAGAGCTTTTTTGCCGAAATCACCGACGAGGATATCGATAATCTGTTTCGGTAAAAACTACGGGGCGACTCCATGTCATTCATCAACTACGCTTCCCGCGAAATCAATCTGAAAATCGTCTATTACGGGCCTGGGCTGTGTGGAAAAACCACCAACCTCCACTACATCTACCAGCGCACTGCCCCCGACGCCAAAGGTAAGATGATTTCCCTGGCCACAGAAACGGAAAGAACCCTGTTCTTCGACTTTCTGCCCCTTTCCCTGGGGGAGATCAAGGGGTTCAAAACACGTTTCCACCTCTACACCGTTCCTGGACAGGTTTTCTACGATGCCTCCCGCAAACTGATCCTGAAAGGGGTGGATGGTGTGGTGTTCGTCGCCGACTCCCAAGCCGAGCGTCTTGACGCCAACGTGGAAAGCCTGGAAAACCTCCGCGATAATCTTGAAGAATATGGCTATCAACTGGAAAAGCTCCCCTACGTTGTCCAATACAACAAAAGGGACCTTCCCAATGTCACTCCGGTGGACGAACTCAACAAGCTTCTCAATCCCGGCAACGTTCCGGAATACTGCGCCTGCGCCCCGAAGGGTGACGGCGTTTTCGATACCCTGAAAGCCGTCGCCAAGTTGATGTTGATCAACCTGAAAAAGAGTGAGAGGTAGATCATCGGAAACCGGCAACCTGCAGACAGTCCTCTGAGAAGGCTTTGTGGCCGCGATTTCGCGGCCTTCTTTTTACCAATCCTTATTTTTATGGATCAAACAACCATCGGCCATTGCTTTCATTCTTGCAAAACCCCTTGACATTCTTTCCCCCCTCGGTATAATTCCAGCCGTTATCGATTTGTACCGGGGATGGCTCTTCTTCCACAGATCTCAACCGGTTGAAATTAAAAAGAAATATCCAAACCGATTTTCCCCAGTAGCTCAGTCGGTAGAGCAGGTGGCTGTTAACCACCGGGTCCGTGGTTCGAGTCCGCGCTGGGGAGCCAGAATGCATTCAAGGGCTGACAGCAATCGCTGTCAGCCCTTGATTTTTTTGGGCGTTTTTTTCCTACCCCGTATAGAGAAAACCTTTTTACCTCCCTTCTCCCGGAAATCGTTTCTTACCTCAGCGACGATAACTATTAAAATTTAATTATTTATAATGGTTGATTACTCTCGGGTTCTCCTCTGTCGACGGCAGTTTTTCAGATCAGCGACGGTGATCGCTCAAAAATGGCGGCTAAGAAAGAAATCGACGTTTTCTGAGAACCGCGCCGTGGTGTCGTCCAGGTTGGTTAGCCCACCCAGGACACCACAGCGCTGGATAACCCCCGGGCGGGGGTTATGAAGAAGTGGCTGGATCAAAGGTTCTGCGGGCGGTCGACGGCGATCGATAAAGACTGGGTTTGCCGATTACCTTGTTTTCCTGCTGCAGGTTTGATAATTTGGGGGCCATCAAACTGCCCCGCCATAAAATGATTGAATAAATTTTATGCCCCCAGCCCAAAAGATCCTGGGGAGAGGCATTAAAAATGGCTCTATTGATCCGTATATGAAACAGGACTGGAAACCACCCCGTAAACAGATCGGCAAACCGTCGCGGAGCCTCCCGGTCCGCGTCTGGGGGTTGTTGCTGATTCTGGTCGCTTTGATGATTACTTTTTACTGGGGGCCACACTCCCCCCAAACCATAGCGCCAGACCCCCCTGCCTGCCACTCTTCTTCCACAAACCAACGACAGGCTTCCCAAAACGATGGGGAAGCACAACCGCCGTTACCGCCAACCCCTCCTGCTGAACCTGAACACATTTTCACTCGTGAGATAGTCCCAGGCGACAACCTAAGCGCAATCTTTGCCCGTCTCGAGATCAGCCAGGTCGCTTTGTGCCAGATCATGGCGGCGGACGAGTCGCTGCTGGCACTCGATATTCTGCGCCCCGGCAATGTGCTCACCTTCACCTTGGATGAGAAAACCCGCCAACTTGTCAGGATGGAACTGTTTGTCGATGCTGGTAAACGGGTCATCTATCACCGCATTGACGAAACCAGTTTTGACTATGAAGAGATTCTCATTCCGGGGGAGTGGAGACAGCAGGTTCTGAGCGGAGAAATCCACGGCAGCTTTTACAATTCAGCCATCAGTTCCGGCTTAAGCGATCAGGAAACGGTCACCATCACCGATACATTCAAGGAACAATTGAACTTCACCCGCGACATCCAGGCTGGTGATCAGTTTCAGGTAGTGCGCAGCCGGCAATTTGTCGACGGGCAGTTAACCGGTCAGAGCCGCGTCGAGGGGGCACGCATAATCCGCCGCCATCGCCTTCACAGCGCTTTTCTGTTTGAAGACGGAAATTACTACAATGAGAAAGGAGAAAGTCTGGCCCGTTCTTTTCTACGCTATCCATTTAAAAGCCGTCCTCGTGTCAGTTCGCATTTCAGTCGAGCGCGCCGTCATCCGGTCACGCGGCGAATGTCCCCACATAACGGTGTTGATTTCTCCATGCCGGTTGGCACTCCGATACTGGCCATGGGCGACGGAAGGGTCAGCCGGGTAGAAAACCATCCTTTTGCCGGAAGGTACCTTGAAATCCGGCATGGCGGTCGCTTTGCGACCCGTTACCTGCACCTCCACCGTGTTCTCGTCAAGCCCGGACAAAGCGTACGCCGTGGCCAACATATCGCTCTTTCCGGCAATACCGGACGCTCTACCGGGCCGCACCTGCACTTTGAGCTGCATATCAATGAGCGCCCGGTCAACCCCCTTACAGCCGAAATCCCTACCCTGGTCTCCATACCTAAAAACAAGCGTAAGCAATTCAATCAACGAGTAGCCGAACTTTTGGCGGTGATGGAACAGCCTGAAAATAAGATTGCCCTTCGTTAAAACAACTTTACTTTGTTGGCATCTTTCTTTTGCAAAGGGATGGTGACGTCCTTACGATCTATAAACGCACCGCGGGTTCAAATGAAATCTTCACATTTGAATCGGGAGCCGATCCACCGACCGTGACCGTTTTGCCCTCCTGTGCAGCCATCAGGTTATCGGGAGTCATCTCTCTTGCGGGAAGCGCCCCAGCGGTGAAAAGCAGTCAACAAACGCTACGCCCTGGGGAAAATTTATCGCTATACTATTGACAGACAAGCGTCATAATCCATACTCGTTGTCCAATCACAAAACCAACCTTAAGGGATTCACAGCCATGAAACGAGTGCTATTGTTTGTCATCACCAACCTGGCGATTGTTTTGGTACTCGGCATCGTGCTGAGCCTGCTGGGCGTCGGGCGCATTCTCGACGAGCAAGGGGTCGGCCTCGACCTCTACAACCTGCTGGTCTTCGCCGCGGTTTTCGGCTTTGGGGGGGCGTTCATATCACTGGCGATTTCCAAGTGGACGGCCAAGCGCCTGACCGGCGCCCGGATCATCGATCAGCCCGCAAACCAGGCAGAAGCCTGGCTGGTCACCATCGTCAAACGACAGGCCGACCAAGCTGGAATCGGGATGCCCGAGGTCGCCGTCTACGATTCACCGGATGTCAACGCTTTCGCCACCGGCATGCGCCGCAACAGCGCGTTGGTAGCGGTCAGCACCGGCCTGCTGCGGGCCATGAATGAAGCAGAGGCCGAAGCCGTGCTCGCCCATGAAGTCAGCCACGTAGCCAATGGCGACATGGTCACCCTGGCCTTGATCCAGGGGGTGGTGAACACGTTCGTCATCGTCCTCTCCCGAGTGGTGGGTCACCTCGTGGATCGCGTCGTGTTCAAGACCGAGCGGGGTCATGGACCAGCGTTCCTGATCACCTCCATCCTGGCCCAGATGGTTTTCGGCGTGCTGGCCTCCATCATCGTCTTCTGGTTCAGCCGCCAAAGGGAATTCCGCGCCGATGCCGGCGCCGCCTCTTTGGCTGGCCGCGACAAAATGATCGCCGCCCTGCAGCGTCTGCAGAAATCGGTAAGCCGGCCCTTGCCTGACCAGATGGCCTCTTTCGGCATCACTGGGAGCAAAGGAAGCGGCCTGCGCCGCCTCTTCATGACCCATCCATCTCTCGAGGAACGGATTACCGCACTGCAGGGCAACAGCTGAAACACAAAATATCGGTCCCTTCCCGGCGAATTAAGGACTTTTTTGAAACCAGCCATGGGAACAAAGCCGCTTGTACCGGTAAGGTTCAGGCGGCTTCACATTTGATTTTGCCCGGCATGCGGCGGATATGGAAAAAGCAGCGGCGGCAGCCGGTGCTGATACTCCATGCTTGCGCCGGATTTGATAAGCCTGTCTTGACTTGGCGCCTGTTCTCTTGCCCCCTTTTCTCCCGAACCACAATGGTCGGCCGCGGTTTCTCACCGGTCCTGCTGACTTGCCCGGCGGCGGGAGAGGAACTCTCGCGGCCCCGCTGGAATCGGTTAAAAACCTTTCAACAATCAGGATATTCACAGGTCTCTAAATGGTTCGCATGACATTTTTGATCGCTTTACTGGCCGCTTTTCCGCCTCTTTCCACCGACATGTACCTGCCGGCCATACCCCAATTACAAGCGGAATGGAATCAGCCGCTGATGGTGGTCAACCTGACCCTGATCTGCTTCTTTTTGACCTATTGCCTGTTCATGTTGATTTACGGACCGATCTCCGACCGGTTCGGCCGGCGGCGGCCGCTGCTGGTGGGGATCGCCATTTATGTGGTCGGCAGTTTGATGTGTGCTTTGGCCATCAATGTTTACACTCTGATCGCGGCACGCATTCTTCAGGCCTCGGGGGCAGCCTCGGCGTCGGTTTTAAGTCTGGCCATGTCCAAAGACCTTTTCGAGGCCAGGAAGCGGGAACAAATCATGGCTTACATCGCCATTATCATGGCCTTTGCCCCCATGTGCGCACCGGTCATCGGCGGCTTGGTCATTCATTACTCCAGTTGGCGGCTGGTGTTTGTCCTCCAGGCGGTTATGGGAATGGCGGCCTGGACGGGAGTATATCGTATCCCCGAACCGTTGCAGCACTTCCATCCATTGTCGGCGACAGCAGCCATGACCGTCTATTTCCGCTTATTCCGCAACCGCCGATTTGCCGGCCTGGTGTTGGCCCTGTCGATTCTGACCTTTCCCCTTTTTGGATTTATCGCCGGGGCTCCCGAGATCTACATGGGCCGTTTTGGCATGGATGAACGGCAGTTCGGCTATCTTTTCGGCTTCAACGCCGTCGCTTCACTGATCGGCGCCTTTTTCTTCACTAGATTGTCCCGGCGGTTTTCCTCAGGCGCCATCATGACAACGTGTTTTGTCGGAATTGTCGCGGCCGGCTGTCTGTTGCTGGTTCTGCCCCACCACAGCTACTGGAGCCTGGTTCTTCCCATGTGGATGCTGACCCTTTTCCTCGGTCTGAGTCGGCCCCCCAGCAATAATCTGATGATCGAACAGGTGGATCACGACGTAGGTGCCGCCTCGTCCCTGATCATTTTCACTTTTATGACCATTGGCGCGTTCAGCATGGGGATTATCTCCCTGTCGTGGGAAGACAAAATAACCGTCCTGGGGATCATGGCGAGTGTCGTGGGAACGACCACATTGATTTTCTGGCTCAGGTTCAAAGAGCGCTTTTTTCGGAGGAAGGAAGTTGGATGAATCGTAACCGGGCGGAAACAAAACCCTTCCAAACCCTTGTCTTCATCGATTTGGAAACCACCGGAATATCCCCTCTCCAGGACCGGATCATCGAGATTGGCCTCTGTGAGGTGGAAAAGGGAGAAACCGTTCGAGAATGGTCGAGTCTCATCAATCCGCAGAAAACCTTCTCCCCCTTTATCGAAAACCTCACCGGCATCACCAACGCCATGGTGGCGGAAGCTCCTACCTTCGCCGCTGTGGCCGAAGAACTCCTGGAACTGATCGCCGGCAAGGTCCTGGTCGCCCACAACGCCCGCTTCGACTACGGATTCCTGAAAAACGAATTTTATCGCATGGGGATCGCCTTCCAGGAACAGGTCCTCTGCACCGTAAAGCTGTCGCGGGTCCTCTTTCCCAGAGAATCACGGCACAATCTCGACACCATCATCCACCGCCACGGCCTGTCAACCGGCAACCGCCACCGGGCTCTCGGCGATGCCCGGGTGATCCGCGAATTTTTCGGCAAGCTGAGCACCGAATTTCCCGCCGAAATACTGCACCGGGCCGTATGCCGTCAGCTGAAACCATCCGGCCATGCCCCTCCCAGTGACCAGACCGAAAGACTTCCCCTTACTCCGCCAGGGTCAGGTTAACCTCGATCCGGGAGAGACTGACCTCTTCGAGACGCACCCGCAGCTCTTGACCGAGGCGGAATCGGCGTCCGGTGCGTTCACCAAGCATCTCCTGCTGCTTTTCCCGATAGTTGTAGTAATCGTCACCGAGGCTGGACAGGGGCACCATCCCTTCCGCCATGACTTCCTTGAGCTCCACCCAGAAGCCGAAGTCGGCCATGGAGGAAACGATGCCGTTAAAGGTCTGCCCCACCTTGTCCTTCAAAAAGAGAATAGTGAGCCGCTTGACGATCTCCCGTTCGGCTCCCGTCGCCCGCCTCTCCATGACATTGACCTGATCGGCGACCTCCTTGAGCTTTTTCTGCCCCGTTCCGCCGCCGGAGCCAAAACCCAACGCCCCCTTGAGGGCACGATGCACCACAAGGTCGGCGTAGCGGCGGATGGGCGAGGTGAAATGGCAGTAGCAGTCGGAGGCGAGGCCGAAGTGACCTTTGTTTTCCGGCGCGTATTCGGCCTGCATCATGGAACGCAGGGCCAGCCGGTTGACCAGAAAGTCGATCTCACTCCCCTGGGCGCCGGCGAACAGCTGCTGAATCCCCTTGGCGTCCCGCTGTTCGGGGAGGGAGGCACCCAAGGGGGTGTTTCTGAGCAGATTGAAGAGGGCGTCGAGCTTGTCCGGATCGGGCTCGGGATGGTTGCGGTAAAGCAGACGGGCCTGGCGGCCCTCCAGAAAGCGGGCCACCGCCTCGTTGGCGGCGAGCATGAACTCTTCAACGATCTGATGGCCGAAATGGCGGGCACGAGGACGGATATCCTCGGGATGATCACAGATATCGATTAGGATCTCCGGCTCGGGGAGATCGAAATCAAGGGCGCCCCGCTTCACCCGCCTGGCCAGCAGTCGGCGGGCTAATTTTTCGGCGTCGCGCAGCATCGGCAGATGGTCACGCAGCCGCTCCTGCTCCGCGGCATCGTTGTCGAGAAGGACGCGCTTCACCTGTTCATAGGTGAGACGCCCATGGCTGCGGATTACAGCCGGATAGAAGCGTTCCTCGACCGGATCACCATCGGCAGAAAAAAGCATCTCAGCCACCATCGACAATCGTGGCTCGCCCGGGACCAGACTGCACAGCCCATTGGATAGCTTTTCCGGAAACATCGGCTCCACTGATTGGGGAAAATAGTAGGAATTCCCCCGCTCCAGAGCCTCCTCGTCCAAAGCGGAACCCTGCGGGACATAGTGGGAGACGTCGGCGATGGCCACCCAGAGGCGCCATTTCCCGTTTTCGGGGCGGGCCAATACGGCGTCGTCGAAATCGCGGGCGGAAGCGCCGTCGATGGTCACGAAAGGAAGTTCCCTGAGATCCTCCCGCTCCCTGCAATCCTCCGATTGGGGAACATCCGGAAGCCCTTCTGCCTGATTCACGACCGCTTCCGGAAAAACCGTGGGAACCGACCAGTTGACCTTGACCAGAGCCTCCTGGACGGAAGCATCCTCCTCCCGGCCGAGGACCCGGTCGATTTTCGCCGACCAGACCCCTTTTTCAATCTCCTCCTCAGGAATCGCCAGCACGATGTCATCCACCTTGGCAGTTTCCTCCCCCGAGTTGATCGTCAGCAGGACATTGAAATGGAGACGGGGATCGGTGGGCTGGCAGAGCAGGGTATCCAGACCGACCTGACGCACCACACGGACGGCGATGACCGGACGGGCGCGCTCGACGACGCGGACGATGCGGCCTTCCGGGTTCTTGCCCCTCCTGCGGGGAAGGATGGAAACCAGTACCCGGTCGCCATGCCAGGCGCCCCCCATCTGGCTGCGGGAAATGAAGATATCCTTGAGGCGCTTGTCTTCGGGAAGGACAAAACCGACCCCGCTGCGTTGCACCTCGAGGATTCCCGGTGTCATCGGCATTTTTTTCACCAGACCGTAACCCCTGCCGATGCGGATCAGCTTTCCCTGAGCGATCAGATCCTCCAGGATGTTCTCGATCTCCTCCTTGCGGGCCTTGGGTATATCCAATTCGATGCCGATATCCTTCCGGGTCAGCGGTCTGGAGGCCTGTTCAAACATCTGCAGAATGCGCCGCTCATGGGGCGCGGTTCTTTTTTTTGTCTTTTTCATGTCATCTCTTTTGTTTGAATGTGGGCAAAGAGCGAGCAATCGACCTCGCTCAGAAACCAACGGCACTCCCCCAGGGGATCGATGAGAAAGGCGGGATAATTGACCGCCTGGGATTTCCGGTGAAGAACGGCCGCAGCTGTCTTTTCTTTGGCCTTGCCGGCTACCAGAAAGAAGCGGTGGGCAGCCCGCTGGATGACCGGCAGAGTGAGGGTGAGACGAGGAACGGCCGGCGATACCCGGGACGGCGGCAGCACCGGCACCACCCAGCGACGCCTCTCGCTCAAGACCTCCGAACCGGGGAACAAAGAGGCGGAATGGCCATCCTCCCCCATCCCCAAAAGGATCAGATCGAAACAGGGCAACCCACTGTCCATTTCGGCAAAACCGAAAAATTTCCGCAAGGTCTTTTCGTATTGGCGGGCGGCTTCTTCAACTCTCATCTTCCCAGGCATGGGGAAAACATTCTCTGCAGGAATGGCAATATGGTCGAGCAACGTCTCCTTGACCAAGCGGAAATTGCTCTGCGGATGGCCGGGCGCGACGCAGCGCTCGTCCCCCCAGAAGAGGAAAACCCGCTCCCAGTCAATCCGGGAACGACAGGATTCTTCGGCCAGAATTTGATAGAGGCGCCGCGGCGTGGAACCTCCGCAAAGGGCCATGGCGAAACGCCCCGCCGCCGTGATGCAGGCACAGGCGATCTCGGTCATCTGCATGGCGCAACGGTGACTGCTCTCCTCCAAAGTGGCAACGCAGTCAATGCGGGTCGTCATTTTTCTGCTCCGGAGCCAATGATCCGCTCCACCCATGCCGAGGCCCCTTCCGGGCCCCAACTTCCCGCCGGATAGGGATGAAGCAGTGTGGCGCGTCCGCGGCATACCTCACAGTCGTGAAGGATGGGGGTCAGCAACTCCCACGAGGCCTCGACGGCATCCTGCCGCCAGAACAGCATCTGGTTGCCGGCCATGGCATCGAGAAGCATCTTGGCATAAGGGTCGAAACCGGGACCTGCAAAGTTGTCCCTATAGTTGAAGTCCATGGTCCTGGTCTGCAGACAGAGCCTGGGACCGGGGTCCTTGGCCTGGAAACTGAGACGAATCCCCTCCTCTGGATAGATCCATAGTTCCAGACGGTTGGCGATGATCCGAGCGGCGAGTATATTCTGGAACAGGGTATGAGGAACCTCGCGGAACTGGATCACTATGCTTGTCACTTTGCTTTTGAGCCGCTTCCCGGAAACCAGGTAGAAGGGGACTCCCTTCCACCGCCAATTGTCGACGAAAAGCCGCATCAAGGCAAAGGTTGGGGTCAGCGATTGGGGGTCCACTCCCTCTTCCCGGCGATATCCCGTCACCGCATTTCCATCGACGATACCCTCCCCGTACTGGCCAAGCACCAGATTGTCGTCGGGCTTGAGACTGAACGGGCGGATGGAGCGCAGCACCTTGACCTTCTCGTCGCGCACCCGCTCCGCCTCGAACTGGGAGGGGGGCTCCATGGCGGTCAGCGCCAGCAGTTGCAGCATGTGATTCTGGAACATGTCGCGGATCACCCCGGACTCTTCATAATACCCCGCTCGCTTGCCGATGCCCAGGCTTTCGGCGGCAATGATTCCCACATGGTCGATGAAGTTCCGATTCCACAGGGGTTCAAAGACGGCATTGGCAAAACGCAGCATCAGCACATTCTGCACCGTGTCTTTGGCCAGATAGTGGTCGATGCGGAAGATCTGTTTCTCATGGAAATGGCGGCGGAGGCTTTCATCGAGTTGAACCGCGCTGACCAGATCTCTCCCGAAAGGCTTTTCCACCACGATCCGCGCCCAGCCGCTGCCTTCAATATTTTCGCGGTTCAGGCCGGCGCCGCCGAGCAGTCCGCCAATCGTGCCATAGAGACTGGGAGGAACGGCCAGGTGGAAGAGGCGGTTGCCACCGGTTCCGGTGACGATATCCAGTTCCCGCAAGTGATCCGCCAATTGCCGGAAGGAGGTTTCATCATAGTTCAAGGCGAAATAATGAAGGTGGGCGGCAAACTCCTGCCACAGATGGTCATCGAAATCCGTCTCCTGCTTTGCACTCTCTTTTAGGTACCGGCGGAATTTGTCGTTATCCATCCGTGAGCGGGCACAGCCAACCACGGTGACGGGATGAGGCAGACCTCCGGCGCAATACATCCGGAAAAGGGCAGGAAGCAGCTTGCGGGAGGTCAGATCCCCCGAGGCGCCGAAAATGACGATGGTGCAGGGTTCAAGTTGGCCCACGGCCCGGGCATCGCAGAAACGATAATTGCCGGCATCCTTTTCAAAGCGGCTGCTATTTTGGTTTTCCGTCATTGCCGCGCCCCCTTCATTCGGCCTTTTTCACCGCGTGACCGCCGAACTCCCGGCGCAAGGCCGCCAACACCCGGTTGGCAAAGCTGTTGGGGTCACGAGACTGGAAACGTTGAAACAGCGCCAGGGCGATGACCGGGGCGGACACCCCGTTGGCCACCGCTTCGTCCACCGTCCATCTCCCCTCGCCGGAATCCTCGACATGGCCGGTGATCCCGTTTAACCTTCCATCCTCGGCGAAAGCCTTCTCCAGCAGTTCGAGCAACCACGAGCGAATGACGCTCCCCTGGTTCCAGAGCCCGGCCACCGCCGCATAATCGAGGTGGTCGCGGTAAGGTGATGATTCCAGCAGGGCGAATCCTTCGCCGTAAGCTTCCATCATGCCGTATTCGATGCCGTTGTGGATCATCTTGACATAATGCCCGGCCCCCGTCGGTCCGCAATGCAGATAACCGTTCTCCGGCGCCAGGTCGCGAAAGACCGGCTCCAGGCGGACCACGTCTTCCGAGTCGCCGCCGATCATGGTGCAGTAACCGACCTGCAACCCCCAGATGCCGCCGCTGACCCCGGCGTCCAGATAGTGGATGCCGGACGATTTCAGCCCTTCGGCGCGGCGGATGTCGTCCCGGTAGTGGGAGTTGCCCCCCTCGACGATGATGTCGCCGGGATCAAGGATGTCCCGCAGCGCTTCGATATGGTCGTCCACAACCTTTCCGGCGGGGAGCATCAGCCAGACAACTCTCGGCGCGGGGAGTTTGGAGACCAGTTCCGCCAGGGAAAAACTCCCCTCAGCGCCTTGCTCCATTAGTTTGCGGGTTTTCTCAGCGGTGCGGTTAAAAGCCACCACACCATGGCCTTTTTGCAATAATCGCAGGCCCATATTCATCCCCATTCTCCCCAAACCGACCATACCGATCTTCATCCGCTTCTCCTTCCCATGGATTTAACCAGGTTTAGCGCAGCCTGTTCGTTGGCTGTTATTCTTTGTCAAAATGTTTTCGAAAGGCACGTCTTTTGCGTAAATAACGCACATAAATAATCGTTTCCAAATCAAAAACCCCTTGACGCCGGGGAGGACAACCATACTATTCTCAGTGGTTCTAATCGCCGATATCTGACAAGTATAGCCGTTCTGGAAAGGAAGTTACAGAATCATGATGGACAGTGACATACAGAAGAAGTTCGCCAAGATACCCGATCGCCTGAAGGGACTCGAAACCCTCGCCGGCAATCTGTGGTGGAGTTGGCACCCCGAAGCGCGGATGCTGTTCAAAAACATCGATCGCCAGTTGTGGAAGGAAAGCCGCCACAATCCGGTCAAGATGCTCGGCGAGGTTTCCGCTGACCTCCTGGAAAAGGCCGCCATCAACCCCGAATATCTTCGCCACCACGATCTGGTGATGTCCAAATTCCACCGTTACATGGAGGAGAAAAAGTGCCTCTTCATGAACGGCGGCTCCCATTCCAACATCAAGGCGGTAGCCTATTTCTCCGCCGAGTATGGTCTTCACCACTCCCTTCCCCTCTATGCCGGCGGCCTCGGTTTTTTGGCCGGGGATTTCCTCAAGGAGTGCAGCGATCTCCACCTTCCGCTGGTCGCGGTCGGCTTCATGTACCCCAAAGGATATGTGCGCCAGCGCATCCGGCCCGACGGCTGGCAGGAGAGCATGGAAGCCCCCCTCGACCGGGACGCCGCCACCATCTCCCGGGTTCTCGATGAAAACGGCAATCAGGTGGTGGTGCAGGTTCCGCTGATGGACCCGCCCCTCTACCTTACCGCCTGGCGGATCGACATCGGCCGTATCACCCTCTATCTTCTCGACACCGACATCGAGCAGAACGACCCGTGGAATCGGGGCATTTCCTCACATCTCTACGCGGGAGACCGCGAACAGCGCCTGCGCCAGGAGATCGTTCTCGGCATCGGCGGCTCGAAACTCCTCGACACCCTCGGCATCGTCCACTTCGTCACCCATCTCAATGAGGGGCATCCCGCCTTCGCCCTGTTGGACCGGATCCTGCGGCGCATGGAAGACGGCCTCGGTTTCGACGAGGCACTGGAAAGAGTCAAAAGAACCTCGGTCTTCACCACCCATACTCCCGTTCCCGCCGGCCATGACGTCTTCTCCTACGAACTGATCGAAAAATATCTGGCCCCCTACTGGAAAGCCTTCGGCATCACCCGCGAGCAGTTTTTCAATCTGGGTCTGCATCCCGAAGAACCACAGGCGGGATTCAACATGACCGCTTTTGCACTGCGTCTCTGCGACTACCGCAACGGCGTCAGCAAGAAACATGGCGAAGTGGCGCGAAAGATGTGGAAGAGTCTGTGGCCGGCACTGCCGGAGGAGGAGGTCCCCATCGACCATGTCACCAACGGCGTCCATGTCCCCTTCTGGGTGGAGCCCAAGATGGCCCTCCTTTACAACCGTTACCTGGGTCCCAACTGGCTCAATGAACAGGATGACCCGCTGGTGTGGAACCTGGTGGAGGATATTCCCGATGACGAACTGTGGCGCACCCACTACTGGATGAAGCTCAAGCTTATCCATTTCATTCGGGAAAAGACCCGGCAACGGTGGATTCAGGAATGCTCCGCCCAATACTGTCCCATCGCATTCGGCGCGCTGTTGGATCCCACCGTCCTGACCCTCGGTTTTGCACGCCGCTTCGCCACCTACAAACGGGCCGATCTGATTCTCCAGGACGTGGAACGGCTGAAAAGATTGGTCAAAAACCGCTGGCACCCGGTGCAAATCGTCTTCGCGGGAAAGGCCCATCCCGCCGATGAACCGGGCAAAAGCATCCTGCAGCGGATCTACAACATTGCCCGCGACCCGGAAATGGCGGGCCGCATCGCCTTTGTCGAGGATTATGATGAACAGCTCGGCCAGTACATGGTCCATGGCGTGGATGTCTGGCTGAACAATCCGATCCCGCCGTTGGAAGCGAGCGGCACCAGCGGTATGAAAGCCGCCCTTAACGGCGTTCCCCAATGCAGCGTCGCCGACGGTTGGTGGCTCGAGGGGTACAACAAAACCAACGGCTGGTCATTCGGGGCAAGGGAAATCAGCGGCAACCGCGACCCGGCGGACGCCGCGGAACTCTACGACATCCTCGAAAAAGAAATCATCCCCTGTTATTACGACGCTTCCAGCCGGGGAATTCCCACTCGCTGGGTGCGCATCATGAAAAACACCATCCAGAGCGCCGGCGCCCGTTTTTCGGCCCGGCGTATGGTCAAGGAATACATCGACAAGTTCTACACGAAAGCCCTCAACGGCAACCTAAAGGGGAAAAAACTGAACGGAGGGTAGGGGGAAAAGAGCAAACCGGAAATCAATACAGCGGGCGGCCTGTTGGTCGCCCGCTTTTTCTCAACCCCGGTCAGTGTGCCGCGCTCCAGTTACTGCCGCTACCCAATTCCACCGCCAGCGGCACATCGAGACTTACCGCCCCCTCCATTTCCCTGCGCACCAATTCCTCGATCCTGATCAGTTCCCCCTCCGGCACTTCGAACAGCAGCTCGTCGTGAACCTGAAGCACCATCCGGGAACGGAAATCCCCTTCCTCCAGACGTCGGTGGATGCGGATCATGGCGAGCTTGATGATGTCCGCCGCGCTCCCCTGTATCGGATAATTGATGGCGTTGCGCTCCGCATTGCCGCGCACCGCGCCGTTTTTGCTGTCGATATCGGGCACCGGACAACGCCTCCCCAGCAAAGTGGTGACATAGCGTTTCTGCCGTGCCTCATTGATGCATGCCTCCATGAATTCACGGATACGGGGATATCTTTCGAAATAACGGTCAATGTACTCCTGCGCCTCCTGGCGGCCGATGCCGAGCTGGCGGCTCAGGCCGAAGGCGCTCATGCCGTAGATGATGCCAAAATTGATCGCCTTGGCCTGGCGGCGCTGTTCGTGGGTCACCGCCTCGGGGGCCAGCCCAAACACCTCGCCGGCGGTCCGACGGTGGATGTCCTCGCCGCGACGGAAACTCTCTCTCAGTACCTCCTCTTGCGCCATATGGGCCAGAATCCGCAGTTCCACCTGGGAATAATCGGCGGATAGCAACAGGCATCCCGCTCCAGGGATGAAGGCTTCGCGAATGCGCTTTCCCTCAGCAGTGCGCACCGGGATGTTCTGCAGGTTGGGTTCGCTGGAGGATAGGCGCCCTGTCACCGTAACACTCTGGTTGAAGGAGGTGTGGATTCGTCCCGTTTCGGGGTTGACGATCTGGGGCAAGGCGTCGGCATAGGTCGATTTCAACTTGGCCACCGAGCGGTAGTCGAGAATCCGGGCGCAGATTTCGTGCTCCTCGGCCAAATGGGTCAACACCTCCACATCGGTAGACCAGCCGGTCTTGGTCTTTCTGCCGCGGGGAAGTTTCAGCTTTTCAAAAAGCACCTCTCCCAACTGTTTAGGGGAGGCAATATTGAACTCCGCTCCGGCGAGACGGTAAATCTCCTCCGTCAACTGGGAGAGACGACCCTCCAGATCGCGGCTCAGCTCTGCCAATAATTTGCTGTCGATGCCGATGCCGTTCCACTCCATTTCGGCCAACACCGCCAGCAACGGCATCTCCACCTCATTGAAAAGCTTCTCCAGCCCCGATTCGGCCAGCCTGGGGCGCAACCTTCCCATCAGACGCAGAGTGATATCGGCATCCTCACAGGAATATTCCGCCGCCCGATCGATCGGCACCGTGGCGAAACTCTTTTTCTTGCCGCCGGTTACCGCCTCGTAGCTGATCATTTTGTGGCCGAGCAGATCGAGGGCCATACGGTCCAGGGAATGGGAGCGGGTCCCGGCGTCGGTCAGATAGGAAGCCAGCATGGTATCGAAAGCGATGCCGCGCAGGCGGAGGCCGGCCCGTCGCAGCACCAAGGCATCATACTTGAGGTTCTGTCCGACCTTGGAAATCGTCTCATCCTCCAGTAGCGGCCTGAGTTTACCGACCACCAGTTCCCTGTCCAACTGCTCCGCCCCCCCTTCGCAGACATGACCGACGGGGATGTAGAAGGCTTCATTTTCCTTTACCGACAAAGAAATACCGACCAGATCGGCGCGAACCGCGTCGAGGCTGGTGGTTTCCGTATCGAGGCAGATAGCCGAAGCCTTGCGGAGAGTTTCCAACAGGCGTTCGAGTTCGGCTTCCGCAACAACGGCGCGGTAATCGGCATCCCGCGGCGGTGTCAGAGCGCTGAATTCCGCCAGCAGAGTGTGGAATTCCAGCTTGCGGAAAAAACCGGCCAACATCTCCAAATCGATCGGCTTCAGTTCCAGTTCATCAGGGGACAGGTCCAGGGGAACTTCCCGTTCCAACGTCACCAGGCGCCGCGACAACCGCGCCTGGTCGGCGAAGCGCTCCAGATTTTCGCGGCGCTTGGCCCCCTTGACCCGGTCGAGAGAAGCCAGCAGCTTTTCCACATCGCCGAATTCGGCGATCAGCTCACGTGCCGTCTTCTCCCCGATTCCCGGCACGCCGGGAACATTGTCGGAACTGTCCCCCGCCAGAGCCAACACCTCCACCACCGTCTCCGGACTGCCGCCGAAACGCTCGGCCACTTCCTGAAGGCCGAACACCTTGTTTTTCATGGTGTCGAGCATCCGCACCTTGTCGCCGATGATCTGCATCAGGTCCTTGTCGCCGCTGACCACGGTGATCTCCTCGCCCGCCGCCGCCAGGCGCCCGGCCACAGTGGCAATGACATCGTCCGCCTCGAACCCCTCCTTCTCAAGGGCGGCCAGATTGAAAACCCGCACCGCCTCCTTGATGAGCGGAATCTGCGGCACCAGTTCCGCCGGCATCTCTTTGCGGTTGGCCTTGTATTCGGGATAGATCTGCTTGCGAAAGGTCGGTCCCCTGGCATCGAACACCACCGCCAGGCGATCCGGTTTTTCCTCGCGGATGATCTTGAGCAGCATGGTGACGAAGCCGTAGACGGCGTTGGTGGGAATACCCTCGCGGGTGGAAAGATGGGGAAGGGCGTAAAAGGCTCGGTAGATATAAGAGGAGCCGTCGATCAGATAGGTTCTGAGGGGGGGAGACATCGTTTTCCTTTCCCGACGATTCAAACAGCGGACAAGGGCGCATGGAACAGATCGCCTCGCGGTGGAAAACCGTTTTTCTTGACCGGGAGGGTGGACTCGGGTTTTCCAACGGATGAAAAAAGGGAAGCTGTTCCGGATACAGGCTTCCCTTGTTGTTTTATCGGCTGCGAAAGGGCGTTACTTTTTCTTCGCGGCGGCCTCGTTCTTTTTCCCCTGCTTGGGACGGGTTTTGCCGGAAGTGCCACGCCAGATTTTGCCGCGGCGGCTGCGCTGATCACCTTTTCCCATAAAACAACTCTCCTTTCAAAAGATATTAACGATTTGGACAAGTCCCGGTGAACCGGAAAAGCAATTTTTTCTATTCCTTCCCGGCGACCTCATCCTGCCAGCCGCAACGGGGTTCGATCACCTTGTCGAAGGTTTCACTGTAGGCCTTGATGTCGATGACCGCCGAACCATCCAGAATGTCGACACCACGGACATGAAGAGTAGTCCCTTCGATTCTCAGCAGTTCGACGATACTGAGGCCGATGGGGTTGGGTCGGCACGGGGCGCGGGTGGCGAAGATGCCGAACTGTTTGGTGGCCATGAAGGGCTTCACCTTGAGAGAAGGGCGTCCGGGGCGGTGGTTGTGGTAAATGACATAGATATGGGAGAATCCCTCCAGTCCTTCGAGACCCGCCGCGTACTCCGGCAGGATGTCGATGCTCCCTTCGGTGTCGTTGGCTATCAGGGGCTGGGAGGGGATGTAACGGGAGTCCTGAAAGGGGCTGTTGACAAAGCCGATCGGCTTAAAGATGATCTTGTCAGCAGGGATATTCCCGTCCCCCTGGTTGGTGAACCTTCCCTTATCTCCCCCATCGTTATCCGGCATGTCCCATCCTGATCTTCTGTCCGCCATTTCTCTATCCTCAGGAAAAGTGATCTTTGGTAATAGGGAAAAAAGGCTTTGTTTCCGTTGCCGTCAACAATCCCCCAAACAAAGTTGTTTTGAACACTGTCATATTACATGCTGACTCATATCAAATCAATGCGATACAAAAAAACCAAACTCCCCGCCACTCTGGAACTGGAGAAATTTTACCGGGAAAAAGGCCCCCCGGCAACAGGTTCAGATAGATTTGCCTTTACCAGTTTGAATGGCCTCTCTCGCCAGTTGATCGCAACGCTCGTTTTCAACATGTCCGGCATGGCCTCTGACCCAGACCCATTCCACCTGGTGCTTTCGGCACAATTGGTAGAGCCGCTCCCACAGATCCCGGTTGAGAACCTCTTCCTTGCGAGAGTTTTTCCAGCCCTTGCCCCGCCAGCCCTCGATCCATTCGGTCATGCCACGAAAGAGATATTGGGAATCGGTGGTCAGGCGTACCCGGCAGGCCCTCTTCAGTACTTCCAGCCCGGCGATAGCGCCCATCAGTTCCATTCGGTTATTGGTGGTCTGCGACTCATACCCGGAGAGTTCCCGCTGCCGATCCCCCCAGCGCAGGATGGTTCCGTAACCTCCCGGCCCGGGATTTCCGGAACAGGCGCCGTCGCTGAAAATCTCTACTACTCTTCCGTGGCTGATTTCGTTCATGGCTGGTCAACCGTAGGGAAATCCCAAAGCGGCGTTCTGCCGCCCTCCAGGTTAAAAACCAGAAAGCCCCGCTGCCGGATGACAGCGAGGCTTCAAAGGTTGGCGTCCCCAGGGGGATTTGAACCCCCGTCGCCGGCGTGAAAGGCCGGTGTCCTAGGCCGGGCTAGACGATGGGGACCTGAATGGTGAGCCGCGTTGGAGTCGAACCAACGACCATCTGATTAAAAGTCAGATGCTCTACCAACTGAGCTAGCGGCTCCTACGCACAGAGCCAGATTTATACTGGAATTAAGGTTCCAAGTCAACATTTTTATCCATGGCAAAGCGCTATTTTTATGCCTCCACCAACCGCTTCCGGGAAAATTGACGAGATCTTCACCCGGTTTACCGGAAGGGATTGTCGATCTGGATGGTCTGGTCCCGGCGCGGCCCGACCGAAACCAGCACCACCGGGCAGCCACTCATTTCCTCCACCGCCTTGATGAAATCGCGAGCCTCGCTGGGGAGATCCGCCACCCTGGTGACTTTGGAAATGTCACAGCGCCATCCCGGAACCTCATCAAAAACAGGCTCGCAGCCATTGAGAACGTCGACATCCTGAGGAAACTCGGTCAGCAACTGCCCGTCACAGCGATACGCCGTGCAGATGCGGATGGCGGCCAGTTGGTTGAGTACATCAAGCTTGGTCAGAGCCAGGCCGGTGAGCCCATTGATCTCGACCCCCTTCTTAAGTGCCACCATGTCGAGCCAGCCGGTACGCCGCGGGCGACCGGTGGTGGCGCCGTATTCATGCCCTTCGCGGCGCAGCAGCTCACCGGTTTCATCCTTGAGTTCGGTGGGGAAAGGTCCTTCGCCGACTCGCGTAACATAGGCTTTCGAGATGCCGACCACCGCGTCGATGCGGCAGGGGCCGACCCCGGTTCCGGTGCAGGCACCTCCAGCCACGGTAGAGGAGGAGGTTACGAAGGGATAGGTGCCGTGGTCAATATCGAGAAGGGTACCCTGCGCCCCTTCGAAAAGGACATTTTTATTGGCGTCGATGCTGTCATTGAGAATTTTCGAGGTGTTGCCGAGATATTTTCCCAGCCTTTCCCCATAGGCCATATATTCGTCATAGATGGAAGCCTCTTCGACAGGGGGCTCGCCAAGGAATTTTTCCAACAGAAAATTCTTTTCCGGCAGCATCTCCCGCAGTTTGGCGGCGAAGATTTGCGGATGAACCAGGTCGCCGAGACGGATGCCGCGCCGCCCGACCTTGTCCTCGTAGACAGGACCAATGCCGCGCCCGGTGGTGCCGATTTTACGGCAGCCGGCCTTCTTTTCCCTGGCAATGTCGATGGCGCGGTGATAGGGCATGATGATGTGGACAGCGGGATCAATCACCAGTTGCGCTTCGTCCTGAAAATAGCCCTTTGCTTTGATGGATTCGACCTCCTGGAAAAAAACCTGGGGATCGAGAACCACGCCGTTGCCGATCAGGCAGCGCTTTCCCGGATGGAGAATACCGGAGGGGATGATGTGCATCACCGTGGTCTCATTCCCCACAACCAAGGTGTGACCGGCGTTGTTTCCCCCCTGAAAGCGGACCACATCGTCCGCATATTCGGTATAGATATCGACGATTTTGCCTTTGCCTTCATCTCCCCATTGGGAGCCGACGATTATGACTGTGGACATGCTATTCTCCCAACTATATTCTTGCCGGAGCGGTGGCGGACAGTTTGCCGACACCCAACCCCTGTTCCTAATTCTCTTTACGGGCAGAGGAAAGATGCAACACGGCAGATCAGGAAACTCCGGTCCAGCCCTTCACAATGCACAAAAAAAAAAGTTAAGGCAAGAAAGTTTTTCCAGGAATCCGCTCTGATCTTTAATCATTGCAGGATCGCAGAAAGCGTATCAGCAACCGAACGCCAAAGCCGGTTCCCCCCTTTGGCTGGCAGGGGCGTCCCTTCTCCTCCCAGGCGGTGCCGGCAATATCGATATGGGCCCAAGGGATTTCATGAACGAATTTTTTGAGAAAAGCAGCGCCGGTAATGGTGCCCGCGGGTCTGCCGGCGCTGTTCTTGACATCGGCCACATCACTTTTGATCAGTTCACAATAGTCGTCCCAGAGGGGCAACTGCCAGAGACGATCGCCGCTCCGCTCGCCACTGGTTATCAGCTTGTCGATCAGTTCCTGGTCGCTGCCGAGAACGGCGGCGGCCTCATGGCCGAGGGCGACGATGCAGGCCCCGGTCAGGGTGGCCAGGTCTATGACACAGGAGGGCTGGAAGCGTTCCGCATAGGCCAGGGCATCGGCCAGGATGAGCCGTCCCTCGGCATCGGTGTTCAGCACCTCGATGGTCTTTCCCGACAGCGAGGTGAGAATATCGCCGGGGCGAATGGCGGTGCCGGAGGGGAGGTTTTCCACCGCCGGAATGATGCCGACAAGGCGCTGCGGCAAACCCAGCATTGAAGCAGCCAGCAGCGTTCCCAGAACGGCGGCGGCACCGGCCATATCCATTTTCATGGTGTCCATACTCTCCGCCGGCTTGAGGGAGATCCCTCCGGAATCAAAGACAACCCCCTTGCCGACCAGCACCATCGGGTCTCCCTTGCCGCCATTGCCAAGGTATTCCAGAACGATCAGGCAAGGCTCCCGACTGCTCCCCTGGGCAACCCCAAGCAACGCTCCCATTCTCTCTCGAATCAGCTCCTCTTTATCCAATATGGTGCATTGCAGTCCGGCGCTTTCCGCCATTTCCCTGGCCCGTTTGGCCAGATAGGCGGGGGATTTGACATTACCCGGTTCGTTGACCAGATCACGGGCCAGGACCACACCGGCGCAGATCTTGCGGGCAACGTCGATACCCTCGCCCACCTCTCCGCGGCAGCCCTCCCCATCCAGGCAGAAAACAACATCCCGGAGCATGGCAGGAAGTTCCTCCCGCTTTTCGGTAAGGAAGCGGGAGAAGTGGTAATCGGCCAGGAAAAGCCCCTCCGCCAGAGCGGCGGCCACCTCCTTGGGACTTTCCACGTCGAAAAGAAAAGAGGAAAAATCCACTGCCAACGCATCGATCCTTTTCCCCTTGAGCAGGCCGGCCGCCACTCCCATCCCCTGACGGAGATTTTCCAGAGAGGCCTCCTGGCGCGGGCCGAGGCCGACAAGCAAAATCCGCCGGCAGGGGGCTTCCCCTCCCGAATGGAGAAGCAGGGTTTGCCTCGCCTTGCCGCTGAACTCGCCTTCGTCAATGAGCGTCGACACATCCTTGCCAAAAAGGCGGGATACTGCCGCCAGCCGTTCCACAGCGATTTCCTTTTCAAAAACCCCGATCACCAGGCATGGGGTTGCTATCTTCAAAGGTTTTTCAGTTTGCAGAGAAATATTCATGGTAACCTCTTTCTTTTCAAGAGCCCGGTTCCAATCGGTTCCTTTCTTGCTTTTAGTGAATCCAGGCAGTTGCATTCTAACACTTACCTTGCCCATTGGGATTTATAACCGCAATTCCCTCCTTTCAATTCTTGACAGGGAAGGAGGGAGCAGGTAAATTGATGACTTCCAACACGGTGGAAAAGCACCCCTTTCAAGCGGGTTATCACAGCAACGATACCAGTTTGGGTAATGAAGGGGGTAAAAAAATCTCCTTTAAAGGTGCGGACAAACGGGACGGTTGCGGCAGGTTGGAAATCATCCTGAGATCTTTCTTACCAATGTGCAACGGAGAGGTGGCCGAGAGGCCGAAGGCGCTCGCCTGCTAAGCGAGTGTACGGGTTATACTGTACCGAGGGTTCGAATCCCTCCCTCTCCGCCATATTTTTTGCTGCGCTCCATGGACACCCGGATGGAGCGGGCGTTTTTTGAAAATTGTTGACAAAGAAGCCGAATTGAATGATAAATACTGCGTTTTTTGGTATTTATTGCGCCGCTAGCTCAGCTGGATAGAGCGTCTGACTACGGATCAGAAGGTCGGGGATTCGAATTCCTCGCGGCGCGCCAGTAAAAACAAGGGGTTATGGGTTTTTTCCTGTAGCCCCTTGTTGTTTTATATGATTAATGTAGCTGCTGTCATTCAACGCGGATCAATTATCCGTCTCGCTTCAAATCCCCGCCGATCCCTCTAGGGTGCCATCCCTGAAATCGCCTTCCTTCGCAACTGCCAAACCTGTCCAAAAGGGCCTTACCTTTCCGCCAGGAGAAAAAGCCGCTGATACTCCAAATATTACCGGGTAACACTCAACGCCAATGGATGGAAATCATGGCGCGGCAAAAACCACAGCATTCACCTGAAAACAGCATGCCCTGAATCCAGAATACCCTCCTTCGAAAGAGAAGTTATCTCCCCCAATGACGAAGCCAAATCAACTCAAAAACAGCTCAATTATGTCCAAGAGCCATTATTTTCAACAATGTACAGCCATGAACTGTTTTGTGGCCGGACAAAAGCTACCCAAGACAATAAAAATATGTTAATATTTTTATAATTATTATTCTGCTAATATTTTCCGAGCCAGGAGCCGGCCCCTTGTCCCCCCGGTGATTTTCGGGCTTGGGTTATGTTTTGAATCCGCAATTTTGCCTCATTAATACATGCCGGAATTACCATGCTGGAAATTTCCGCATTAAACCGCCTATCCCGAGCGGCAGCTGTGAACAGCTCCGACTGACCATAACAATCCTTCAACCGCACAGGCAGGCTTCATGTCCCTACCCAATCCCGACCTCCAACTCGCCGAAGAATTTGTCCAGTACACCAACTGCCATCTGTTCCTGACCGGCAAGGCCGGTACCGGCAAGACCACCTTTTTGCACAGGATAAAAATGCAAACCCAAAAACGGCTGGTGGTCACGGCGCCCACCGGGGTGGCAGCCATCCATGCCGGCGGGGTGACTCTGCATTCTTTTTTCCAGATCCCCTTCGGTCCTTTCGTCCCCGGCAACGAATCCTACCTTCGTCAGCATCACCTCGGCAGAGAGAAGAAAAATATCATCGCCAGCCTCGACCTGCTGGTCATCGACGAAATCAGCATGGTGCGCGCCGATCTGCTCGATTGCGTGGACAGCATCCTGCGCCGATACCGCCGCTCCCAGCTCCCCTTCGGCGGCGTGCAGCTGCTGATGATCGGCGATCTGCATCAACTTCCCCCGGTGGTCAAGGAGAGCGACTGGCAGATTCTGCAGCCCTATTACGAGTCCCCCTATTTTTTCAGCAGCACAGCGCTGGCCAGGACCGAGGTGATTCCCGTAGAACTTCGGCATATCTACCGTCAGGCCGACCAGCGTTTCATTGAGTTGCTCAATCGGGTGCGGGACAACGACCTCGATGCTTCCACCCTGCAACGGCTCAACGGCCGCTATCTCCCGGATTTCTCACCCACGGAGGAGGAAGGGTATATCACCCTCTGTACCCACAATCATGGCGCCAACGCCCTCAACGCTTCGAAGCTGGCCATCCTGAACACTCCGGTTCGCCGTTTCGATGCCGAGGTGACGGGGGATTTTCCCGACACCATCTATCCGACCGCCGCCACTCTGGAGTTGAAGGTCGGGGCACAGGTGATGTTCCTGCGCAATGACAGCACCCCGGAGAAACGTTACTTCAACGGTAAAATCGGCGCTGTTACCCGGATTGGCGGCGACACCATCACGGTACGCTGTCCCGGCGATGCGGAGGCCATCGAGATCGGCAGAAGCACCTGGGAAAACATCGAATACCGGGTTGATCCCCAAACCGCCCAGATCTCCGAGAAGATCATCGGCACCTTCGTCCAGTATCCTCTCAGACTCGCCTGGGCCATTACCATCCACAAGAGCCAGGGGCTCACCTTTGACAAGGCCATCATCGATGCCCAGGCCGCCTTCGCCCACGGCCAGGTCTACGTGGCTCTGAGTCGATGTCGCACTCTCGAAGGGATGGTGCTCAGCTCGCCCCTCTCCGAACCCGCCATCCAGACCGATCCCTTGGTACAGCGCTTCGCCCGCCGGCCGCAGAACAGGGCTCCCTCCCCGGCCCTCCTGGAGTCGGCCAAAATCCGCTATCAGCAGCAGCTGCTCCTGGACTGCTTCGATTTCGGCAGACTGCGCGCCCTGCTCGGCCGTCTGACTTTGATCGTGGAGCTGAACACCGGTCTGCTCCGGATTGCCGGCGTCGATTCGGAAAAAATGTCGAAAACCGCAGTTGAGGAGATCTGTGCCGTCGGCGACAATTTCCAACGCCAACTGCGGGGACTCTTCCGCGAGACCGTCGCCCCCACGCAGGATCCGGCGATTCTGGAACGTCTCGCCAAGGCTGCCGATTATTTCAAGGGAAAAATCGAGGCCATTCTGATTGACGTTCTGGCCGGTGCCGAGATCGATACGGACAACAAAGAGATCCGCAAAAGGTGCCGCGATACCCTCAAACATCTGAGCGAGGAAGCGACAGTGAAACGGGCCGCCGTGCAATCCTGCGACGGCGGCTTCTCCCCCTGCCGCTACCTGCGCGCCATCTCCGCCGTCGCCATCGAGAATCAAAAACCGCCGCAGAAAAAATCTCCGGTGACCTACTCGGAGACGGATGTCGGTCATCCGCAGTTGTTCCAAAGTCTTAAGGAGTGGCGTAAGCGGAAAGCGGCCGAAGATGATGTACCGGCCTATCAGGTACTGCACCAGAAGACGCTGGTGCAGATCGCCGTGCTGTTGCCCGACACCCTTGCGGAACTGAAAAAGATCAAGGGGATCGGCTCGCGGCTGGCAGAACGCTACGGAGAGGAACTGGTCACAATTGTTGCCGACTACCGCGCCACCAAAGGTATCACCGAGGTGATTCCGCCACTTGGTCCCGGGCGGACGGAAAGCTCAGACGCGACCAGCCGGCCCGCAGCCAAGAAACAGGACACCAAAAGAGCGAGCCTGGAGTTGCTGGAACAGGGGCTGGACATCCCCGAGATCGCCCGTCGGCGGGGCTTGGCAGTCTCCACCATCGAGACCCATCTGGCCTTTTTCGTGGAAAACGGCGAATTGAAAATCGAGGCTCTGGTGGCAGACGAGAAACGGCAAAAGCTCGCGAAGGCCATTCACCGCGCGCCGCGATCTTCTCTCAAGGAACTGAAGCTCGCCCTCGGCGATGACTGCTCTTACGGCGAGATCAGACTTGTCCTCGCCCATCTCCGCGGCAGGGAGTGAAATCACTCCCTGCCGTCACCGCCAACAGATCAATGATGGTGTGCGTGTTCTCCTGCCATCATCGCCGACAACGGCTTGCCGGCCTGGTAATCCTTCCAGAAGGGGGAAATATCGCGGATTCGCTCGATGATCGGCGGCAGGTGGGTGATGACGTGGTCCACATCGGCTTCGGTATTGTAGATGCTGAGGCTGAAGCGGATCGAACCATGGGCGGCGGTGAAGGGAACCCCCATGGCGCGCAGCACGTGGGACGGCTCCAGCGACCCGGAGGTACAGGCCGACCCCGAGGAAGCGCAGATGCCGACGGCATCCATCATCAGCAGGATCGATTCCCCCTCCACATATTCGAAACTGATACTGGTGGTGTTGGGGAGACGATCCTTGTCGGTCCCGTTGCGAATGGCGTTGGGGATTCTGCTCAGCAGTTCCATCTCCAGCCGGTCGCGAAGGGCCCTGACCCGACCGTTTTCCTCATCCATGTGCTTCATGGCCAGTTCGGCCGCCTTGCCGAGGCCGACGATGTAGGGGACATTTTCGGTGCCGCCCCGCTTTCCTGACTCCTGATGGCCGCCGATGACAAAGGGAGTGAAACGGGTCCCCTTGCGGATATAGAGGGCGCCGATCCCCTTGGGGGCATGCAGTTTATGCCCGGAAAGGGAAAGCATGTCCACCGGTGTCTTCTTCATGTCAATGGGAATTTTGCCGACGGCCTGGACGGCGTCGGTGTGGAAGGGGATGCCGCGCTCCTTAACCATTTTGGCGATCTCGTCGAGGGGGAAAAGAACACCGGTCTCGTTGTTGGCCGTCATGATGCTGACCAGGGCGGTGTCGTCGTCGAGGGCGTGGCGGAGTTCCTCGAGATCGAGCCGCCCTTCCCCGTCCACCCCCATTTCTGTCACACGGTAGCCGCGGGCCCGCAGGTAGTGGCCGACATTGAGCACCGCCGGATGCTCCACCCGGGTCATGATGAAATGCTTTTTCTCGGGGTAGGAATGGAGCGTTCCCATGATGGCGGCATTGTCGCTCTCGGTGCCGCAGCTGGTAAAAAGGATTTCCGCAGGATCGGCGTTGAGCAGGGCCGCAACCTGCTCCCGGGCCGCTTGAAGATGGCGGGCCACCTTACCGCCGAAGGAGTGCATGCTGGAAGGATTGCCGTAGCGTTCGCTGAAAAAGGGGAGCATCGCCTCGACCACCTCGGGGGCCGTCCGTGTCGTGGCGTTGTTGTCGAGATAGACCGTCCTCATGGCTTCACCTCCTCCACGACGATGTCGGGGTGGACGAATTCCTTCAGTTTGGCCTCGACGTACTTCTTCAGAGTGACGTCGGACATGGGGCAGAAGGAGCAGGTGCCGCGCAGCGCCACGTAGACGGTGTTGCCGTCGATGTCGATCAGCTCCAGATCGCCGCCATCGGCGCGCATCGGCGGAATCACCTCCCGCTCCAGGGTCTCCTCGATAAGGCGGATCTTTTGCAGGTTGCTGAGTTTTTTGGGCGCGGCAGGTTTTTCCGGCTCTTTTTCAGTTTTTCCGCTTGCCCAAAGGTTTTTCAGAATCGCCTCGATCTTGGGATGGCATCCCTGACAACCGCCGCCGGCCTTGGTGTAGTGGGTGACCTCCGCCACCGTGGTCAGCTTGTTCTCGCGGGCGACCCGTTCGATCTCCTTGTCGGTGATGCCGAAACATTTGCAGACGATTTCGTAATCCTGTTTTTCGGCCTTTTCGCCGCGGTAGTTGGCAATGGCCGCCTCCAGCGCCTCCATACCCATCACCGAGCAGTGCATCTTCTCCTCGGGAAGGCCGCCGAGATATTCGGCGATGTCCTTGTTGGTGATCCGCGCCGCCTCCTCCAGGGTCTTCCCTTTGATCATCTCGGTCAGCACCGACGAAGAAGCGATGGCGCTGGCGCAGCCGAAGGTCTGAAACTTGGCTTCTTTGATGCGCCCCTGATCATCCAGCTTGAAGGTCAGGCGCAGCGCATCGCCGCAGGCAAGCGAGCCGACCTCGCCGACACCGTCGGGATTGTCCACCTCGCCGACATTGCGCGGGTGGGTGAAATGATCCATGACTTTTTCCGTATATTCCCACATGGTTCCTCCTTGTTGACATCGAGCGAAGAAAACTGCCTAAATTCTAACACAAGGAAGAGAAGGCGGGGGGATAAGTGCCGGGAGAGCGAAACGGATTTAGGTTACTCCGGAGAAGATTCCGGGGTTTCGGTAGCGTTCTTCAACAGACGGAAGATTTCGCGGAAGGCCCGTTTGTCGCGACTGGAATGGACCGAACCGGCAAGGCGGGCCAGCAGCTCCCGGTCGATGGCAGGGAAAGTGCCGCCAATCTCCTCCATGGCCGCTTGAAACATTTCAGGATCACAGAGCCGGTCGCGCAGCGATTCCAGTCGGTGGAAACGCTTTTGATCCTCGTAACGAACCTGATCGCTGTTGTCCAGAAGTTCCTGAAGCTTGGCGGTCCACTCTTCGTTGCGACGCATCAATCCAGCCAGGTGTTTGATCTGACGCTTGCGGGCGCCGTGGCCAGCCGCCTTGGCGACCAGCCGCAACTCCGCAGCCACATCCTCCGGGAGAGCAAGACGGGCTAGCTGGGAAGGGGGAAGCCCGGCGAGCTGCTCGGCCAGTTCTTCCACCGCCTTGGCGGCCCGTTTGAGCGCCGACCGGCTCGGTTCGGATGGATCGTTTTCCTTTTCATCCCGGGACATAAGATGGTGCCTCCCTCTTGGCTTTGCTCTGTCGGTGCGCTGGACTGCCCATTTTTCTGGCCACTTTCCCCTTTCAACTTTCTACTGGTTTTCACCGGTCACCAAACCCTGCCATTTTACGGTTCGACAGGATTGATAAAGACCTCGCGGGGCTTGCTGGTACCATCGGAAGGACCGATTATTCCCTCCTTTTCCATCTGCTCGATCATCCGCGCAGCCCGGTTGTAACCGACCCGCAGATGGCGCTGCAGCATGGAGATGGAGGCCTGCCGGGTGCGGGCAACCAGGGCCAAGGCCTCGTCCCACTTCTCGTCATATTCAGTGTCGCCGCTGGAGGAATCGCCGCCGCCGTTCTCGTAGGCGTTGAGGATCGATTCGTCGTACTCCGGTTCCCCCTGCTTCTTGAGGAAAGCGACCACCCGTTCCACCTCCCGCTCCGACACATAGGCCCCGTGGATCCGCTTGAGGATGCTGCTGCCGGGGGGGCGGAAGAGCATATCGCCGTTGCCGAGCAGCGATTCGGCCCCCATGATGTCGAGGATGGTGCGGGAATCGGTGCGGGATACCACCTTGAAGGAGATGCGGGTGGGAAAGTTGGCCTTGATCAGACCGGTGATCACGTCAACACTGGGACGCTGCGTGGCGAGGATCAGATGAATTCCGGCGGCGCGGGCCATTTGGGCCAGCCGGGTGATCGACTCCTCTATTTCGCGTCCCGCCACCATCATCAGATCGGCCAGCTCATCCACCATGATGACGATGTAGGGGAGATGTCCATGCACCAGTATGTCTTCCCCCTGAGGCGGGAGGAGGAACTGCCCGCTGTCGTCCATCTCGGGGAAAGAGATTTCCTCATCCTCGGCCGGCGGCGGCTCCGGGACCGGTGGCTCCAGGGCGATCTTTTTATTGTAGCCTTCAATGTTGCGCACCTGCTTGTCGCTCAGCAGCCGGTAGCGGCGTTCCATCTCCCGCAGCGCCCAGTTCAAGGCCAGCCCCGCTTTTTTTGGATCGGTGACCACCGGCAGCAGAAGATGGGGTATCCCTTCGTAGATGGAGAGTTCGAGCCGTTTGGGATCGACCATGATGAAGCGCACGTCCTCGGGTGCTGCCCGGTAGAGAAGCGACAGGATCATGGTGTTGATGGAGACCGACTTGCCGCTGCCGGTAGCGCCAGCCACCAGCAGATGGGGCATCTGGGCCAGGTCGGCGACCACGGTTCGCCCGAAGATGTCCTTGCCCAGTGCCATCGACAACTTGCCGTCGGAATTCTGGAACTCTGCGGATTCGAGAATATCCTTGAGAAAAACCGTTTCGCGGGTCTGGTTGGGAATCTCGATGCCAACCACGCCGCGCCCCGGAATCGGCGCCACGATGCGGATGGAGAGCGCCCGCAGGGCCATGGTCAGGTCATCCTGCAACCCGGCGATCTTGTTCACCTTGATACCGGGGGCGGGAAGAAACTCATACATGGTTACCACCGGCCCCGGCTTGACCTCCACTACCTTCCCTTCGACACCGAAATCAAGCAGCTTATTCTCCAGCAGGCGGGCATTTTCCATCATGGCCTCCCGGCTCTGGGGAGGAGTGTTGGGCTCTTCGTGCTCCAGCAGGGTCAGAGTGGGGGGATGATAGATTCCTGGCGTCTCGGGGATTTCACTGAAATCGGGGAAGGTATCGGCCGTCAACTTCTTCTTTCTGGCCGCGGGAGCTGGTTCCGCCTTGACCTCGGGAAGGAGAAACGGCGCCTCGGAAATAACGACAGGCACCGGTTTTTCCTCCACCGAAAGAACCTTCTCCTCCTTGCGCCGTTGTTCCTCCTCCTGCCGCTCTTCTTCTCGCCTCTGTCGGCGCAGCAGCCAGCGTTCCTTGCACTTCTTCATGAACCAGAGCAGGGAAAAACGGAAAGTGACCAGAAAGGATGCCAGGAAAAGCACCCCCAGCACCAGCAGGGCCCCGGTGGTGTTGAGGTATTTGCCCAGCAAAGAGGCCAGCAGATGACCGAAAGCACCGCCCGCCTCCTTTAGGGAAAGTTGGTAAATCTTGACGACGCGGAGATGAAGGGAAATAAGGCCGCAGAGAGAGAAAATCAGCGTCCCCAGGGAGAAAATCTTGTGAAAGCGAAGTTCCACATCGCGCAACCGGAGCAGCTTCCAACCGACGACAAGAGCGGCGCCGGGAAAGATGAAGCTGACAAGGCCGAAAGCCTGAAAGAGGATATCGGATAGATGCGAGCCGATGACGCCCCCCGCGTTGCGGATCTGCTCGGGATGAAGATTGTTATTGAAGGAAGGGTCGCGTCCATCGAAGGTTATCAGAATAAGGAACAGAAAGGCGCTCAGCGCCAGCCACAACAGGGCCGAGAGTTCCTTGCGCAGATAGAGGAGAAAACCGGAACCGGTTCCTACGTCAGTTTTTGCATCTTTGGCCATGACTCTCTTTTTGCTCCTGTTCACAGGGTGCCCACCAGAAAGGCCCCGCCGACCAGCCAGCAATAGACGGCGAAACCGATCAGGCGCCGTCGGCGGATCACGCCAAGCAGGAAATGAATGGAAAAAAAGCCGACCACAAAAGCCGCCGCAGCGCCGAGGAAATAGGCGGGAATCTCCGCCGCAGCCACTTGCGAAGCATCCCTGAGGGAGAGCAGCCCGGCTCCGAATACCGCCGGCAGGGCCAGCAGAAAGGAGAAACGGGCCGCCGTTTCCCCCTCGACCCCCTTGATCAGAAGGGTGGAAATGGTCGCCCCGGAACGGGAGATACCGGGCATCACCGCACACCCCTGGGCAATCCCCACAAAAACCGCATCAGACCAGGTCAGCCGGTCCTCGCGCCGGCCGTCGCGGCGCAGCCGCTCGGAAAGAAACAGCAGGAGGCCGGTCACCAGCAGCATGAGGGCAACAGCCGCGATATTTTCGAACATGGACACGAAAAAATCCTTGAAGGTCAAACCGATGACCGCCGTCGGCAGCGAACCGAGAATCAGCAGCGCCAACAAACGTCGATAGATCCTGGATTCCTCATCACGGCGAAAAGGCGAGATAGCCAACCGCAGTATCTCCCGGCGGAAATAGAGAATCACCGCCAGCATGGTCCCCATGTGCAGCATGACGTCGAAGAGCACACCCGGCTGCTGGAAACCGGGGAGAAAATGTTGAACGATAGCGAGATGCCCCGAGGAGGAGACCGGGAAAAATTCGGTCAGCCCCTGGAGAAGACCGAGCAGGACAGCGTGGAAGATCGACATGGTAGAAATGGTTTCCGATTATCTGAACCGCGTGAAAATTAACGGCCGGGTTTGGCCAAGAAAACTGTCCGGATTATGGTGGACCGGAAGAGGGTTGTCAAACCGGATGGCACAGGATCATGACCTCCCTGATCTACTTTTCCAGGACCAGCGGCAAAACCATGGGCCTCTTCTGCAAGGTGCGGTTGAAAAAGCGCTGCAGGCGCCGCCGGATCTCTTCCCGCAGCAGATCCCGATCATCGATGAAATCGGCGTTTCCCTCCGCCAGCAGGTCCCGGATCACCTCCCCGGCCAAGTCATAATACTCCTTTTCCTCTTGCGGAATAAAGCCGCGGGTATGGAATTGAGGCCCGTTGAGGATTCTGGTTCCCCCCGCCTCGAGGACGATCTGCACCACTACCATGCCGTGGTGGGCCAGCTGGCGGCGGTCGCGAAGCTGATCGAAGCCGAGGTCGCCGACCCCCTTGCCGTCCACCAGGGTTCTTCCAGAATGGACACTCTCCTCCAGACGGCATCCCTCCCAGGAGACCGTGAGTGGCTGACCGTTCTCGATCACCAGGGTGTTTTCCGGGGCCAATCCCGCTTTCCCGGCAAGCCGTGCATGCTGAACCAGGTGACGGTACTCACCGTGAACGGGAACGAAAAAACGGGGGCGGACCAGTGAGATGACCTCCAGCAGGTCGTCACGGCCGGCATGGCCGGAGACATGCACGGGATGGATGGTTTGGTAATAGACCTCGGCGCCGCGCCGGAAAAGGTTGTTGATGGTGTGGTGGATGCTCTTCTCGTTGCCGGGAATGAATTTTGAGGAGAGGATCACCACGTCCCCTTTTTCGAGGCGAAGCTGCCTGTGTTCCCCCAATGCCACCCGCGTCAGGACGCTGCGGAACTCCCCTTGGCTGCCGGTGGTGATGATGAAGACCCGATCGCGGGGGAGCGAGCCGAGGTCGTCGAGGCCGATCAGGGCGTGATCCGGGAAATGGAGATAGCCAAGTTCACGGCCCACCCGGCAGACCATCTGCATGCTGCGGCCGGTGATCAGGATCCGCCTGTTGTTGGCCCGGGCGGCATCGATTGCCTGCTGGATGCGGTGGATGTTGGAGGCGAAGGCAGCCACCATGATCCATCCCCGGCAGCGGGGGAAAATCTCCGCGAACATCTTCCCCACCTCCCGCTCCGAAGGGGTGTGGCCGGGGCTTTCCACGTTGGTCGAATCGGAGAAGAGCAGCAGCGTCCCTTCATCGCCAAGTTGCCTGAGCCGTTCGAGGTCGGTTCCCTGGCCATCGAGGGGAGAAGGGTCGAGTTTGAAATCGCCGGTATGGACCACCAGGCCGGCGGGAGTGCGGATAGCCAGACCGACGCCATCGACGATGGAGTGGGCAGCGCGGAAGAATTCCACTTCAAAGGGGGGAAGAGGAAGCCGCACGGCAGGATCGATAAGCCGCAAATCGGGCTGTTTTTCCAGATCATGCTCTTCAAGTTTGCCCTGCAGCAGGCCCAGCGTCAACGGAGTGCCAAAGACAGGGGGATTGCCGAGTCTTTCCAGCAAAAAGGGAACGGCGCCGATATGATCCTCGTGGCCATGGGTCAGGATCAGTCCGACAATGTCACTGCCGCGATCGGCCAGGGCGATGACATCGGGAATGGCGTAGTCGATCCCCATCATGTTCGACTCGGGGAACATCAGACCGCAGTCGATGATGAGGATCTTGTCCCGGTATTCGACGACCATCATGTTGAGGCCGATCTCGCCGAGCCCCCCCAGGGGGAGGATGCGGATCGATTCGGTGGCCGACGGGACGGCAAAAGGTGGTTTTCGGGAAAGAGTCATGAAAGTCTTAATTGAATCGCTGCGAGGTTGGACGCCGCTTAAAAATCAAGTATTTAACTTTACGGGAAGAGTCAAACATCCGTCAAACTTTTAAAGACGATTTATCGGCCAAAATTTCCGGCCGCCACCATGGCAGCGAAACTCCCGTTATCCTCAAATCCGGCGGCAAGGTGCAGAGATCCATTCTAAAAGAATTCAAAAACCATATTCTAGAATTCTCAACACCGTCCAACAATTATCTTAAAAACAAAAAAACACTAAGGGCCAAATGTGGTAAGTGTTGTTACATAAGCCCTGGAAAAATAATAGCCGGTTCAATTTTTCCGAAATTTTTCTTCTAAAAACATATTGACATTTAATTTAAAACGATGTTTTATAATTTTAATTTTGATATTTTCAACTCAATGATTGAACACGCCTGCCACCTTTGCAAAGTTGCCGTGGAGCACCGGGAATTGGGTCGGCAGGAGACCTTCCATAAACCGGTTAAAAGGACCACCGCGCCAAATTGTTGAGCGAGCAGTTGTAAAAAATGCCGTCAAGAGAAACATAGAAAACCTTTTTGGGAAAATGGGCGAAGGGAGGATTTATGGCTGGAGAAAGGATAATGAATCGTTGGAACGCGGTCATCGGCGCGATTTTAATTCAATTGGCCCTTGGCGCCATTTATGCCTGGTCCGTTTTTACCCCCGCCCTTATGGAGGCGGGCTGGAAAAGAACCCAGACCCAGTTTGTTTTTTCCGCGGGACTTTTGTCCTTTGCCGTGGTCATGGTTGTGGCCGGCAGGCTTCTGCCCAAGTGGGGACCGAGAAAACTCGCGGTATCCGGCGGGCTTTTGCTTGGTCTGGGCTACGTTCTGGGTGGATTGTTGGGGGGAACAAACCCGGTGCTTCTGGTTTTGACCATTGGAGTGATCGGCGGCGCCGGAATCGGCCTTGCCTATGTCGTGCCCATTGCCGTCGGTATGCGCTGGTTCCCTGACAAAAAGGGACTGATAACCGGTCTGGCCGTAGCGGGATTTGGTTTTGGCGCCATGGGTTGGGTCAAATTGGCAGGCTCCTGGGGGAACATCATCCAAAACATCGGTCTCAGTTCGACGTTCACTTTGTACGGGGTCATCTTCGCAATCATGGTGTCGCTGGGTGGCATCTGGATGGTTTTCCCCCCTGAAAACTGGAAACCGGAAAACTGGCAGGCTCCCGCGCCAAAGCCCGGGCAGGTGGCCGCCTCGGTCAATTTGCGAAGCATGGAAATGCTTAAGACTCCACAGTTCTACATGATTTTTGTGACTTTCGTGTTCAGCGCCGGCGCCGGTTTGATGACCATCGGTCTGATGAAGCTTTTTCCCCTGGAGGTGCTTCAGGCCAAAGGGTACACGTTAAGCGAGGCGAGCGCTATCGCGGGAACGGCCATGGCCATCTTTTTTTCCCTGGCCAACGGCATCGGCAGGATCGTCTGGGGTTCCCTCTCCGACAAACTTGGAAGAAAAATGTCGGTATTCGTCATGACCGCCTCCCAGGGGGTTTTTATGATCATGTTCATCAAAATGGCTGGAACGCCCGTGCTTCTGTTCCTGGCGGCGACATTGATCGGATTCAATTTCGGCGGCAATTTCGCCCTGTTTCCGACCCTGACAGCGGACACGTTCGGCGTCAAGTACATCGGCGAGTTGTATGGCTGGGTTTTTCTGGCGTACGGAATCGGAGGAATATTCGGACCGGTCATGGGCGGACGTCTGGGGGATATGGGGAATTTCCCGTTGGCCTTCACCATATGCGGTGTTCTCTGCATCATTGCAGCGGTAATCACCCTGATGCTTAGGCCGCCCGGAAAATAACCGGAGAATTCCGGAGTGCAGAATGACAAAGCCCGTTCACTGTGGACGGGCTTTGCTGATTTCTGTTTAGCCATTGTGGCAAGAAAAAATTTTAATATCAACTACTTGTTTGTGCTGAACTGAAAAACCGGATGACCGCGGAGGGTCTCAATCAGCAGCGTGGCGGCCACTCCGTTCATCATGCCGGTGCCGACAGCCACCAGCATGAAAACCGGCCCCAAATGCCAAAGGCCGGCATGGCGAACGAGCAGCATGGATGCCACCAGGATCTGCCCGGCGATGTGCCCCACCGCTCCCAGCACGGAAACCCCGATGGGGCTGATGAAACGTCCGCCGAGTATTTTGGCGGCGCTCATCAGGGTCATGGCGGCGATCCCCCCCGACAGGGAGAGAAGAAAACCGGGGGAGAAAAGATTCCCCAGCAGCAGAGAACCGATGAATATCCGCGCCAGCATGACGGTCCAGGCCGCTCGCACACCGTAAAGAAAAAGGGCCGTCAAGGCGAGGATGTTGGCGAAACCGAGGCGCAGGCCGAGGACCGGCGACGGCAGCAGCGCCTCCACCGTATAGATGGCCACCGCCAGGGCGATGAACAGGGCCAGGAATATTTCCCGGCGGATCTTTTCAAGTTGGACCGGCTCAGCGGCTGAGGATATCATAATTCCCCTCCCTGCCTGCCTTATCCCCTTCGATGCGAACCAGCAGGCGGTTGGGAACGCAGGCGACCCACTCGCCGACCTTGCCGATCTCGGCCATGCGCACGCAGACCTTGTCGCGGCAATCGGAACTGCGAATGAACGCCTCCCCGCCCCCGACAACGAGGATGGTCTTTCCCACCGGGCCGTCAAAGGAAACCTGGCGATCCTGGTCGAGAGATGCCGAGAAAAGAATCTTCCCTTCCCGTTCCACCACCACCCGGCTCCCCTCCTGGCGCTGTCCCAACAGAAAAAAGGAGAAACCGATCCCGGCCAGCAGAGCGGCGATGATGACCCCGTCCAGCAGGGTCATACGGGAAAGGATCAGTTTGACTGCCATTCGATCAGTTTCCCGAATCCCGGCGTGTAAGCCGGTTTGCCGTCCGCCCCGACAATCATCCCCTCACTGCCGGGAAACTTTTTCAGCAGGGCGATCCCTTCCTGCGGACCAAGGACGAAGGCCGCCGTAGCCAGAGCATCGGCCACAACTGCTGTGTCGGCAAGCACCGTCACGCTCTGGGAGGCCGTGGCCGGATAGCCGGTGCGCGGGTCAAAAAGGTGATGATAACGGATACCGTCCTTTTCGAAAAAGCGCTCGTAATCTCCGGAAGTCACCAGCGCGACGCCCTGGATTAAAAGCCTGCCGAGGAAGCCGTTCTGCTGACGGGGGTGCTGGATGGCAATGCGCCACGGTTGGCCGCGGCGGTCGCCGAGAAGGCGGATATCCCCCCCGGCGTTGACCGCGGCATGCTCCACCCCAGCCTTTTTCAGGACCTCAATGGCGCGGTCGATGGCATAGCCTTTGGCGATTCCCCCCAGGTCGATGCTTGTTTCCGGGGAACTTCTGACCACTCTCCCCCCCTCCAGAACAAGTGCTCCAAAGCCGCTGCCGGCCAAAGCCTCTTTTATTTCCTCCGGTTGCGGAAGGCGGGGATGATCCCCCTCGATCTGCCAGACATCCTTGAGCTTGCCCAGAGTCATGTCAAAGGCGCCGCCGCTGGCGGCGGCGACCTCCAATCCGGTGGCGATGATGGCCGCCGTCTCGGGGGAGACCTCCATGCTGCCGGCCCCCTTAAGGCGGCTCAGGTCGCTTTTTTCCTGAAAAAAACTGGTCAGAGCCTCGATCCGCTCGATTTCTTTGAAGGCCGCGTCGACACTTTCCTGAAGGGGAATGGAAGCTGAACCGAATACGGTGATTTCCACCACCGTATCCATAAGAATGCGGCTTTTGCGGATCTCTTCCGGTTGGGAGGAACCCCATTGGCGGAGACCGAAGATGGCCGCAACAAGGGCCAAAACAACAATCAGGGCGGGGCGGTTGAAAGGCAGCATGGAGCCTCGACGATCTCTCCGATGAGGTCGTAGTCGGAAGAGTCGGTAATGCGCAGGGGAACGATATCGCCGACGGCGGCGTGACCAGCAGTGATGTAGACCTGACCATCCACATCGGGCGCCTGGCGGATGCTGCGCCCCCGCAGCAGCAGATCGGTCTCTTCACTCACCCCTTCGATCAGCACCGGTTCGATTCGGCCGACCAGGGCGCGGTTTTTCTGGAAAGAGACCCGTTTCTGGGCCTTCATCAACTTCTCAAAGCGGATTTTGCTGGTGCGGGCGGGAACCTGATCCGGAAATTCGGCGGCGGGAGTCCCTTCCTCCCGGGAAAAGCGAAAAACGCCGACCCGGTCGAAAAGCCCCTCCTGGACGAAGTGAAGAAGTTGCGTAAACTGCTCATCACTTTCCCCAGGAAAGCCGACGATAAAAGAGGTGCGCAGGGTGATCTCCGGAATGCGGCGGCGCAACGTGGCAATCAGTTCGCGGATGCGGCTGGTACCGACCTTACGGTTCATCCGCTGGAGGATATCATCGTTGATGTGCTGCAAGGGGATGTCAAAGTATTTACAAATTCTCTCTTCTTCGGCTATGAGTTCGATCAGTTCATCGGTGACACCGGCAGGATGGGCATAGAGAAGCCTCAGCCAGCGCAGTTCGTCGATTTGGACCAGTTCCCGCAGCAGATCAGGAAGCGTCCCTTTCCCTCGGTCCAGGCCGAAGGCGGTAATATCCTGGGCGATCAGGTTGATCTCCCGGACCCCTCCCGCAACCAGGCCGCGCACCTCCTCCACCACCGAGGATATTTCCCGGGAGCGGAGCGTTCCCCGAAGTTTGGGAATGACACAGTAAGAACAATTGTTGACGCACCCCTCGGAGATTTTGACATAGGCGGAGTAGAAAGGGGAGGATTTGGCCCGCGGGGTGGTGTGGTCGTAAAGAAAAGAGGGCTCGCCGATTTCAATGACCCGCTTTTCGCCTTTTTCCGCCGCTTCCAGCAGTTCCGCGATACGCGGCACCTCTCCGGTGCCGAAGAAGAGATCGACCTCGGGCAGTTCCCGGGCCAGTTCTTCGACGTAGCGTTGAGGGAGACAGCCGCAGACCACCAGCAGTCGGCATCGGCCGGTGATTTTCTGGCCGGCCGCCTCGAGAATCGCCTCCACCGATTCTTCCTTGGCTTCCTTGATGAAAGCGCAGGTGTTGACGATGATGATTTCGGCCTGCTTTTCGTCGGTGACGATTTCATAGCGGTCTTTGGCCAGGTGACCAAGCATGATTTCGGAATCGACCAGATTTTTCGGGCAGCCGAGGCTGATCAGGCAAACTTTTGATTTTTCCAAAACATATCCGTCGGGGGAAAGGGGAGATGAGTGTTCCCCCCCTGGTTTGTCAATAGGGCGGGACGACCTGAAATCCTATAACATGTCGGTGTTGCGAAGCAAAGGCTATTTGCACCCTACTTAAAAGCCTGGCGGAACTGTTCCGGGGTTAGAATGTCGGTCCCCTCCGGAGGGGTGAAGCAAAAACTCTCGATGGGTATCCCCTTGTTGAGGCGGGGACTGGAGAGAGTGAGGAGGCTTTTATCACCATTGACGTTGGTCAGCAGAATGGTGCGCAGGGCGAAGGAGGCTTTTCTCCCTTTCAACTCCACCGCCTGTCTGGAAATCCCGAGAATGAGGGATTGCAGCAGCGGGGATTTCTCGCGGGGGATCAAGCGCAGAAGATAGTTTCCGTCGTCGTCCTGGCGGGGAGAGGCCCAGCCGATTTCGAAAAAGCGACCGAGATCGTCGATATTGGTCAGAAAGGCCAAGGGATTGACATTTTCGTCGCCGGTGAATGAACGGCGGGCATCGGAAAGGATCGCCTGCTGGTTTTCGGGGATATGAAACCAGACCGATTTCCCGTCGGATACGATCTTCTGTTGATGGGGCTCTCTGTACTCCCAGCGGAAAAGGGGAGATACCAGCGATTTTTCGCTGGAGGGAAGAAATTTGAAGACCGCCTGGCCGCTCGCGGTCTGCTTCTGACCGAGGGAGGCAATCTCCGATTCCTGAACAAAATCGACCTGGAAATCGCTGATGGCGTCCGATTTGCCGGAGTCTGTCTTGAAAGGGCCCTCCAGGGAGGCGACCACTTTCTGGAGCAAAACGCCTTCCTGTTCGGCGGAAACAGCGGTGATCGGCAAAAATGCAGTCAAAAGAAATCCAATCCACAAACCGGCAAATTTCATGATCGATATTCCTTGTTCCGAGAAGAGGTGAAGTACAGCCCTGTCGGGTGGACAATCCACTTCAATTTTCCGGAGTTGTGGGGCAGAAATGCAAGAGAAAAATGAACTTTGGGCATAGATAGGTGAAACCAAGCGACGCCGGCCGACAAGACAAGGACAAAGGACGCTCAGCAACAAAACCGACGATCAGCCGCTGAAATGGTTGAATCCCCCTTTGGCCGGGCGGTAGATTCTCCCGTCACCGGCGCGGACTGTCAAACCGTCCCCCTTTTCGGTGATAATCCCCACCCTGGTGAGGGGCAGGCCGACTCTCTGGACCAGGGGAGCCAGTTCATTTTCCCGCTGCGGGGAAACGGTGAACAGCAACTCGTAGTCCTCCCCACCCGCCAGGGCGAGACGGATCAGTTCAGGAGAATCCCGAAGTGCGGCGCGAAAGGGATCGGAAAGGGGGAGAAGCCCCTCTTCCACCAGGGCCCCCGCTTCGGAGCATTCAAGGATATGCCCCAAGTCCGACAGCAACCCGTCGGAGAGATCGATCATCGCCGAAGGAAGGCGGCTTTCTCCCAGGGCGGCGCCAAGACGGGTGCGGGCCTGCGGATTGACATGGCGATCAAGGAGAAAGGGGTGGGGGGTTTCCTTGGCCGACAGCAGGTGGAGCGCCAGGGCGCTGTCACCCAGGGTGCCCGAGGCATAGATGGCGTCTCCGGGGCGGGCGCCGCCGCGGGACACATAACGGCCTGCCGGGACGCTCCCTTCGACGGTAACGGAGATGACCAAGGGACCGGGGGAACTGCAGGTGTCGCCGCCGACCAGAGAGACCCGATAGAAACGGCAGGCCTCCAGAAATCCTCTCACGAAGCTGTCGAGGCCTTCCAAGGGAAAGGTTTTGGGGAAACCGAGGCTCAGGTAGAGATGGCGGGGGATGCCCCCCATGGCGGCGACATCGCTGACATTGACAGCAACGCTTTTGCGGCCCAGATCGGCCAGATCGGTCCACTCCCGGCGAAAATGGATCTCTTCGATGAGCATATCGGTGGTGGTCAGCAGCTGATGTCCCGGCGGCAGGTCGAGCACCGCGCAGTCGTCGCCGATACCGAGACGGACACCGGGACCGGCATGGACACCGGCCTTGATCCGATCGATAAAGCCGAATTCGCCCAGGTCGGCCAGTTTCATGCTTTTTCCTCCAAGGCTTCGGCCAGAATCTCATCCATGTTGTCGGCGCCGCGAATCATCACCTTTTTTCTCAGCTTGGGCGGAATTTCCGCCAGGTCCTTGAGGTTGCGGCGAGGAATGAGGATGGTGCGGATGCCGGCGCGGATGGCGGCAAGGATTTTCTCCTTGAGCCCCCCCACCGGCAGCACCTTGCCGCGCAGGGTGACCTCTCCGGTCATGGCCACATCCTTTTTTACTTTGCGTCCCGTAAACGCCGAGACAATGGCGGTGGTGAGGGTCACACCGGCGCTGGGACCGTCCTTGGGAATGGCGCCGGCAGGGACATGGACATGGACATCCTTCCTGGCGAAAAGGGCCGGGTCGATCCCCAGCGCCGGTGCGTGGGCCCGGGCGTAGGACAGGGCGGCCTGGGCGCTCTCCTTCATCACGTCGCCGAGATGGCCGGTCAGGTTGAGCTGCCCCTTCCCCTCCATGATATTGACCTCCACATAGAGGACATCCCCGCCGGTCTCGGTCCAGGCCAGACCGGTGCAGACGCCGACTTCGTTGTCGCGGCGCTCCTCTTCGGGAAGGAACTTGGGCGGACCGAGGAGCTTGGCCAGGGTGGATTCGGAGATGACGAGGGGCGGTTTCTTCTCTTCGGCGATGGTGCGCGCCACCTTGCGGCAGATGCCGCCGATCTCCCGTTCCAGATTGCGCAGGCCCGCCTCCGAAGTGTATTCGCTTATCAGCTTGAGCAAGGTGGCGTCGGGAAAGCGGAGGGAATTCTCCTTCAGGCCGTTGGCTTCCAACTGCCGCGGAACCAGGAAACGCCGGGCGATGGCCAGCTTCTCCTCGGTCGCATAGCCGGCGAGGCGAAGAATCTCGAGGCGGTCCTTGAGCGCCGAGGGGATAGGATCGATAATGTTGGCGGTAACGATGAACATCACCTTGGAGAGATCGAAGGGGAGGTTGATGTAATGGTCCGAAAAGGCGTGATTCTGCTCGGGATCGAGCAGTTCCAGCAGGGCCGCCGAAGGATCGCCGCGGAAGTCGGCGCCGATTTTGTCCAGTTCGTCGAGCATGAAGACCGGATTGTTGGTTCCGGCCTGTTTGATGCCCTGGATGATCCGCCCCGGCAGGGCGCCGATGTAGGTGCGCCGATGGCCGCGGATCTCGGCCTCGTCGCGGATCCCTCCTAGTGAGATGCGGGTGAATTTGCGCCCCAGCGCCCGCGCGATCGATTTGCCGAGACTGGTCTTGCCGACTCCCGGCGGGCCGACAAAGCAAAGCACCGGTCCCCTGAGTTTTTTGGTGAGCTTGCGGACGGCGAGAAACTCGAGGATCCGCTCCTTGACCTTTTCCAGATCATAGTGATCCTCGTCGAGAACCTGCGCCGCCTTGATCAGATCGAGGTTGTCGCGGGTCGAATGGTTCCAGGGAAGATCGACCAGCCAGTCGAGGTAGGTGTGAATCATGGAGTATTCGGCGGCCTCGGTGTGCATCATCTCCAGCCGGCGCAGCTGTTTTTCCGCCTCCGCTCTGACCTTTTCCGGCATCCCCGCCTTTTCCATGCGCTGATGGATATCGTCGATATCCTCGCTTTTGGGATCCCCCTCCCCCAGTTCCGATTGGATGGCCCGTATCTGTTCGCGCAGGAAAAACTCCTTCTGATGGCGATTCATCTCATCTCTCGCCTGATTCTGGATGCGGTTCTGCACCGACTGCATCTCGATCTCTCGGCTCAGCAGCACATGCAGGCGACGCAAACGGGCCACGGGGTCGAAAATTTCCAGTAATTCCTGCATCTCCTCCAATGACAGGCCAATGTTGCCGGCCGCCAGATCGGCCAGGCTGCCGGGGTCCTTGACATGGCGCAGCACGGAGTTCATTTCGTTGGGTAGGATTCTCCCGAGGGAAACCAGTTCGTTGACCCGGTTCTTGACCAGTTGGACAAGGGCTTCCTCCTCGACGCCGACAGCAGCCGTTTCCGGCTCGGAAAGCGGCTCGATGCGGACCTGAAAAAAGGGTTCCTTGGCGGCGAAATCGATGATTTTCCCCTTGTGGACCCCCTGAACCATGATTTTCAGGCGGCCGTCGGGGAGATTGAAAGAGCGCATCACCTGCACCACGGTGCCGACCATGTGAATTTCGGAGATATCGGGAGAGTCCATCATCTCCTTCTGGGTGGCGACAAAAAGCAGGCGATTGCCAGCCAGCGCCGCATTTACCGCAGCCAGGGATTTGTCCCTGCCGATAAAAAGAGGAAGAATCATGTAGGGGAAAACGACCACATCCCTGAGCGGGACCAGGGGAAGAACCTCATGGTCGTTTAAGGTTTCGGCTGCCGTCATTCTGCTTAACCTCCTCCAATGATCATTTATTGCGGTGGGGGGAATCTCCCAGAACATACCGTAAACAATGAATCAAAGTCCAGCCTATTAGCCTTTCTGGGGCCTTGTCCGCAACCCGTTCATCCTTTGACGGCGGCGACAATGAATTGGAAAATGCTATAATTTCCATAGAGCCTTGGCACTTGGAATTGCCGGCTAACGAAGGGAGAAAGCCTATGAAACGGGATTTCATTCCGGGACAGAGCGTTCACAAATTCGGTATCGGCGACAAACAGGGACGAGTGGAGCGGAGCGAGGATCCGTTTATCCCTAAAGAGGGCATGCCGGAAACGGCGGTCTGCCCCGATTGCCATGCCATTTACGAAAACAAACGCTGGCGAATCGACAAGGAGGTTGCGGATAAGAGGAAAAAGGATGAGGGGCTCGCCAGTGTCCTCTGTCCGGCCTGCCGCAAGATTGCCGGGGATTACGCGGAAGGGATCGTGACCCTGCGGGGTACTTTCCTGTGGAAACATGAGGAACAAATACGCAACCTGATCCGCCACGAGGAGGCCAAAGCCAGGGGCAAAAACCCTCTGCAGCGCATCATCTCCATGGAGCGGGAGGGGGACGACCTGGTCATCAGGACCACCGAACAGAAGCTGGCGGAACATTTCGGCAGGGCGGTTCACAAGGCCCAGCAGGGAGAACTGCAGGTTTCCTGGGATCAGGATCATGCCCGCTGCCGGGTGTTCTGGGAGCGGGAAGAGTAGCGGATGGCAGGCCAAAAACGGAGCGCGAGAGGTTCCTTGGTTAATTTCCGCTTCCTGGAACATACCGCCGATATGGGGCTTGAGGTGACGGGGGCGACCCTGGAAGATCTTTTCCTCCATGCCGCCGAAGGCCTGCGGAAGATGATTTTGGGAGAGATCCCGGCCGGAAGCCCCGACCGGGAGGAACGGATCACCTTGGCGGGGGAGGATGTGGAGGAACTGCTTGTCACCTGGCTGAACGAACTCCTTTTCCTCTTTGAAACCCGCCGCTTCGTCCCCCTTACTTTTGGCATAAAACGGATCGGCAGAGAGGAGCTGACAGCCTTGGTCGGCGGCACCACCTTTGCCGAGGGAAGATTTCGGGTATTGCGCGAGGTCAAGGCAGTGACCTATCACCTTTTGACTGTGGAAAAAAAGAATCGGGGCTGGCGTGCCCGTCTCTACGTGGATCTATAGCAGGGTTGCAGGAAAACCGCGGATCAAGTTGACCGCAAAGGAATGCCGTTGAAAATCAGGATCGACAGAATCGACGCCTGCCGGTGGCGGATTCCTCCTTTCGGCAAAATGAGGACCGAAGGGTTGGTATTCGCCACGGAAAAAATGCTCAGGGCGCTGGAACAGGAGCAGGCACTGGAACAGGTCTGCAACGTGGCGACCCTGCCGGGGATCGTCGGCCCTTCCATCGGCATGCCCGACATCCACTGGGGCTACGGCTTCCCCATCGGAGGTGTGGCCGCCTTCGATCCGGCAGAGGGGGTGGTTTCCCCCGGCGGCGTCGGCTATGACATTAACTGCGGGGTGCGGCTGCTCCGTTCCAGACTCTCTGTCGGCGAGTTGAACGGTCTGCGAGAGCGACTGGCTGACACCCTGTTCCGCAACATCCCCTGCGGCGTCGGCTCACAGCGCCGTGACTTGAAACTCTCCCGCCAGGACGAAAACCGCGTGCTGAGCCAGGGCGCCCGTTGGGCGGTGAACCAGGGCTTCGGCACACTCGAGGATCTTGACCGGATCGAGGAACAGGGGTGCCTGCCGGAGGGACGCCCCGAACTGCTTTCGGAGAAAGCCCTGGAACGGGGCCGGAGCCAACTCGGCACCCTCGGCAGCGGCAACCACTTCATCGAGGTCGATCTGGTGGCCGAAATTTACGATGAAACCGCTGCCACCGCCTTGGGCCTGTTCCGCGACCAGGTCACGGTTACCATCCACACCGGCAGCCGCGGCCTGGGGCACCAGGTCTGTGACGATTTCCTTCGAGTCATGCACCGCGCCAGCCAGAAATACGGCATCGAACTTCCCGACCGTCAGCTCTGCTGCGCCCCCCTGTCCAGTCCCGAAGGGAAGGAATATCTGGCGGCCATGGCCTGCGCGGCCAATTTTGCCTTCGCCAACCGCCAGTTGATCACCGCCTGGGTGCGGGAATCCTTCGAGCGGGTTGTGGAAAAAGGGCCCGCTGACCTGGGGCTTTCGGTGGTCTACGATGTCTGCCACAACATCGCCAAGTGGGAGACCCATCCCTTCGACGGCCGGGAGCGCCGTCTCTGTGTTCACCGCAAGGGGGCCACCCGCGCTTTCCCGCCGGGGCACCCCGACATCCCCGCCGTCTATCGCGCCGTGGGGCAGCCGGTACTGATCCCGGGAGACATGGGGCGCTATTCCTATGTTCTGGTGGGCACCCAGGAGGCTTACAAGGAAACCTTCGGCTCCACCTGCCATGGCGCCGGACGGGTCATGTCCCGCCACGCCGCCAAGAAAGAGGCCCGCGGCCACCGCATCGCCGCCGAACTGGCCAAGCAGGGGATCATCGTCCGCGCCGCCGGCTACGCCACCCTGGCCGAGGAGATCTCGGCCGCCTACAAGGATGTGGCGGAGGTGGTGGGAGTGGTCCAGGAAGCCGGCATCGGAAAGATTGTCGCTCGCTTGCAGCCGCTGATCGTCATCAAAGGATGAACGAAATGACGCCGATTGAGATGAAGGACGGAACAGGTGCGGTGCACAGGGTTTTCCTCACCGGCGCGACGGGATTCGTCGGCCGCGAGGTGGTGCGCCGTCTGGTTGGCGCGGGATATATCGTCCGCTGTCTGATCCGTCCCGGTTCGGCAGGAAAGCTGCCGCGTGGAATCGACCTGGAAATTCATGAAGGGGATGCAAGAGAAGAGCAATCTTTGCAAGGGGCTCTGGCGGACTGTGAGGCGTTAATCCATCTGATCGGCATCATCCGCGAAATCCCTTCCCGCGGTGTGACCTTTGAAAAGCTGCATTTCCAGGCCACCCTGAACATGGTTCGAGCGGCGCAAAACCAGGGAGTCAGGCGTTTCCTCCAGATGAGCGCCAACGGCTGCCGGGAAAAAACGCAAAATCCCTATCTGGCGACCAAATGGCGGGCGGAGTGCTCCGTCGCCGAAAGCGGCCTGGAGTGGACCATCTTCCGCCCTTCCGTCATTTTCGGCCCAGGGGACGGCTTCGTCAACCTCCTGGCCCGGGTTCTGCGCTTCTCCCCGGTGATGCCGGTGTTCGGGGACGGCGCCTACCGTCTGGCGCCGGTGGCAGTGGCGGACGTGGCCGCCGCTTTCGTGGCCGCTCTCTCAGCCCGGCAAAGCATCGGCAGGAAGTTTCATCTCTGCGGTCCGGCGGCTTTGACCTACACACGGATTCTCGACACCATAGCGGAATCTTTGGGGCGCAGAACGCCCGGCAAGATCTTCATTCCGGAAAGTATCGCCAGGCCGCTGGCCAGCCTGGGGGAAAACCTCCCCCTTTTTCCGCTCACCCGAACGCAGTTGGAACTGTTGCTGGAGGGAAATGAGTGTCCGGAACAGGAATGGAAAAAGGTTTTTGGGATCGACCCGCGACCCTTCGAGGCCGATTCCCTCCACTACCTGCGAACTTCCGGAAAAAAAACATGAACGAGAGGATTCCGGCAAAAAAAACGCGCCGGCAGGAGGGCAACCGACGCGCAAAGTAAGAAGATTCTCTTGCCGAGTCTCTTCTCTTCTTTAAAGATAACCAAAATAGTCATTTTTAGCAAGACCTTATTTTTCCCAATCACCGATCAGGTGGCGCCCCCCCGCGGTGAAAACCTCGGCGATGCCAGTGCCGGGGGAGCATCTTGCCGAGTTCCTGTTCGTACAACTCGGCCTGGCGGGGATCCAGGATAGCGAAGATCTCCCGGTGCATGGCGCGAAACTCCTCGTGGGTGAGTTGATCCTTGCTTTGCCGGATGGCCCGGATGCGGGGAAAGTAGTCGTTGAGAATCCTCGCCACTTCGGTTTTCTGGTCAGGGTTTAGATTCAGGGTCTTTCCCAGACGTTCACAGATCATTTCCGGCCGGGGACGGACGTGTTGAAGGCGTTTCAGAATCAACTCGCGCCCCCAGAAAAGCATCCCCCCCGCTCCGATCATCACGCCGCAAAGAAGAATGGCCAGACCCAAAAAGATGACCTTGAGCCGCAGACTCCCCCTTGGCTTTTTTGACAGGGGATTTTCAAGATTGGATGGAGATACGGGGTGATTGTTCACGACGCCTCCTACTGGATATCGAGAAAAAAGACGATCAGGGGGTCGGCCCATTCCTGAAAACCGATGACCATCAGAAACCCCGCCGCGACCGCCGCCGCCGAAGAGAAGGCGGTCAGCCATTCCAGGGGACGCAGAATTGAAAGCTCCCTGCCGTTCACCTCCTGGGCGCGCACCCGGGCCATGACCCTGGCCGTTACGTCGACCGGCGGGGCCTCATCGTTGCGGGCCCTGTCGCGCAGGTTCTGCAGAATCCTCAATTCATTCATAACTCTCCCTTGAGTTGGGCTTTGTCAAAAAGTTTTCTGAGTTTACTTCTCGCCCTCAGAGTCTGGACCTTGACCAATGTCTGGCTCCAGCCGGTGAGATCCGCCGTCTCCTTGACCGAACGCTCCTCGACAAAACGAAGGGTCAACACCAGCCGGTCCCTGGGAGGGAGTTGGCCAAGCAAGCGATGAAGAATATCGGCCGCCTCCCGCGAGGCGAGACGGTCGCTGTCATCCGCTCCCTCGGCAATATGATCCCAGTCCTCCAGGGACACCTGGGGATATTTCCGCTCCTGCTTCTGTTCCCGCCACAAACGGTAGCCGACCCGCACCGCGATGCGGGACAGCCAATGAAAAAACGGCGCCTGCGGGCGATAATTAGGGAGGCTGGTGAAAGCCTCCACAAAAACATCCTGAATCATCTCCTCATGGATGACCGGATCCCTGGAGAATTTCCACATGATGGCCGCAACCTGGTGCTGGTATTTGTGCACCAGGTGCCGAAACGCCTCGCGGTCGCCATTCTGACAATGCTGAATCGCCTGCAAATCATCGGCGCTGGTAATAGCACCCTGGAAAGCGTTCGATTCGGCCACGTCCTGTTCAGCCACTGAGCCTCCGAGTTCCGCTGCGGAAAAGGTTAGGCGTCCGAGGCCTGTATTCAGATCCAACGCCGCACTCAAATTCAAGGTTGGTGCCCTTTCGTTAGCAAGAATAGCCAATGGAGGGCGGAAAAGCATCACTTATCCGCTTCATACCGCTTCTGCGGAGATAATGGACAATATGGGATTAAGGTTACAGAAAAATCCCCAAAATGAAAAAGGCCGGAGACCGGGTCCGGCACTTTACTGAAAAAAACAGTCGGCAATCAGTTCGTCATGCTCTGGATCGGCGCCGGAATCAGCCCTCCCCGTTTGATGAAGTCGTGGCAGGCCTCGTTGCAGCGCACCGGCATGATCACCGCTTCCCCCAGCAGCCCGCCGAAAACGGCCTTTTCTCCGGCTTTCTTGCCGGGAACGGGGATGAGACGGGCGGCGGTAGTCTTTTTGTTGATCATTCCGATGGCCATCTCGTCGGCGATGATCCCGGCCAGGGTCTCCGCACTGGTATCCCCCGGCAGGGCGACCATGTCGAGCCCGACGGAGCAGACCGAGGTCATTGCCTCCAGTTTTTCCAGGCAAAGATAGCCGTCGGCCGCCGCCGCCGCGATGTTCAGATCCTCGCTGACCGGGATGAAGGCGCCGCTGAGCCCGCCGACGTTGCAGCTGGCGAAGGCTCCCCCCTTCTTGACGGCATCGTTGACCATGGCGAGAACGGCCGTGGAGCCGGGAACCCCGATCCGGGACAGGCCAAGGCTCTGAAAGATTTCCCCGACGCTGTCCCCGACATTGGGGGTGGGAGCCAACGAAAGATCGACGATGCCGAAACGGGCCTTTAGTCTCTGAGCGACTTCTCGCCCCATCAACTCGCCGACGCGGGTCACCCGGCAGGCGGTTCTCTTGATGATTTCCGAGAGTTCTCCCAAAGAAATGTCAGAATTTTCCCGACGTGCCCGCAGAATAGCCTGGTTGACCACGCCGGGCCCGCTGACACCGACATTGATAACCGAATCTGGCTCACCAATGCCGAGATAGGCTCCGGCCATGAAGGGTATATCCTGGGGAATATTGGCGAAAATTACTAATTTAGCACAGCCGAGGCCATCTCTGGCGGCGGTCATTTCAGCGGTCCGCTTGATGGTCTTTCCCATCAACCAGACGGCGTCCATATTGATGCCGGCACGGGTCGAAGCGACATTCACCGAGGAACAGAGCCGCTCGGTGACGGCCAGGGCCTCCGGAATCGCCTCGATCAGGGCCCTGTCCCCTCGGGTGAAGCCTTTTTCCACCAGGGCGGTGAAGCCGCCTACGAAATCGACCCCAACTTCCTTGGCGGCGCGGTCGAGAACTCTGGCGATCTCCACCAACTGTGCCGTCGAGAAGGGGGCGCCGACAGTAGCAACGGGGCTGACGGCAATCCTTTTGTTGACGACGGGAACGCCGTATTTTTCTCCAACCTCGTCGCAAACTCCAACAAGTTGCGAGGCAAGGCCGACGATCTTGCGAAAGATGTTCTCCTGAAAACGCTCTGCATCATCGGAGCAGCAGTCAAAGAGGCTGACGCCCAAAGTGACGGTGCGCAGATCGAGATTCTCACTTTTGATCATTTCCAGGGTGGAAAGGACTTCACGATCGCTGAACATGTCGAGGTGTCTCCGGCAAATTGTTTAAATGGACTTTTTGGCAAAATTCTCAGATTTTATTGGTGGCTTCGAAGATGGCGCTGTGCTGCACGGAAACCTCCAGGGCGAAGCTGCGGGCCACCGTCTCGAGACGCTCCTTGAGGGTTTTCAGTTCAACGGTGCCGGGAAGGGATATCTCGAAAATAGTGATCATCTCCTCCCGTTTCTGACCAGAACGGACGATAGCCCGGAAGTTATTGATGTTACAGCAGAGTTCCGCCATGGCTCCGGAGAGAGCAGCAATCATGCCAAGGCGGTCCGGTCCCTTGGTGGTGACCACAAAGGGGAGGAAGGTTTCAGTCGTGGAGTTTCCGCCATTCTCTTCCATCGGCTTGATCCGTGCCGTCAGTCCACTCTCCGCCAACTCCTCCCGAAGAGAACGCTCCACCTCCCCCAGGGGCCTCGCCTCCCGGTTGCTGATGATGAAGATGGCGGCGAACTCCGTCTGCAGGATGGTCTGGCTGCAATCCTCGATATTGCATCCCAGGGCGGCCAAGGTAGCGGAAACCTTGGCTACGATTCCGGGGCGGTCCTTGCCAAGCACCGACAGGACAAGTTTGTGCATCGTTTCTCTCCTTAATGGGCTTGCCCACCGTAATATGAAAAAGGTCCGCCGTGGCGGACCTTTTTCATATTACGTTCAGCAACGGATCCTTTATGCAGACCCGATTTCCCTATCCCTTTTCTTTTTTTTCTTTAGCTTTGGCCACAGTGCCGAAAAGATCGATGTGATCTCCGGGATGGACCAGCCCTTCCAGTTTGGGGCGGGTGGAAGCCCACATTCTCCCCTGGTTTTCCAGCCAATTCTCGCACTGCTGGATGTGGCAGTCGATCATCTCTTTGGAAATGGCCTCACTGGAATTACAGTGGGTGCAAACTTCGTAGAACTTACCGTCTTCTTTCTCGACGATTTGAAAAACACAATAATAACCGCATTCATTGCATTTCCTGCGGTAATATCTCGCTTCTTCTTCGGCCATATTCTTTATCCTTTCGGTTGGAAACGAAGCAACAAAGCCAATTATTATCGGCGGCACCAGCTGGAGTCAAGGAAAAACCATAAAAAGTGAGGGATTGCAAAAATCCCCCCCGGGAGCAGATGCAGCGTCGCTTCAACGGAGCGAAAATACCTTCCAAGAAGTTCAATTGCCGGTAATTTTACAGCTTGATATACTCGACAGACAATCCGACAACTTTATGGGAAAAGGATAGGGCCATGGATGACAATCATCCCCTGAACGCCGCATTTATCGATCGGCAGTATCAGCTATGGCTGAAAGATCCACGGCTGCTTGGGAAAGACTGGCAGGATTACTTTTCCCGACTGGCCACGAAAACGGAAAGCGGCTCCCCCTTCCCCCAGATGGGGCAGGAAGCGGCGGTGCAGACGCTGATCGACCGTTTTCGCGAAACCGGTCATCGCATGGCCCATACCGATCCCCTCAACCCCGACCGGCAAGGCGATCCGCAGCTGGTCCCGGAAGCCTTCGGCCTGGAGGAAGCCGACTTGGAACGTCTTTTCCATCCCCGAAACTTTCTCCGCCGGGAAATCCCCCTGCGGGAAATCCTGGCGGTACTGCGCGCCACCTACTGCGGCTCCATCGGTGTCGAATTCATGCACATCCAGCAGGACGAAGAGCGCCGCTGGCTTCAGGAACGCATGGAAAAAAGCCGCAACCGGCCCCACTTCTCCGGCAATGAACAGATCGGCATCCTCAGGAAACTGCTCGATGCGGTCCTCTTCGAACGCTTTCTTCATCAGCGGTTTCCGGGGCAGAAGCGCTTCTCCCTGGAAGGGGCCGAGGTTCTTATCCCCTTTCTGGAGGCCCTGGTTCATCAGGCCGGCAATGGCGAAGTTCGGGAGATGGTATTCGGCATGGCCCACCGGGGGCGCCTCAACGTCCTCGCCAACATCTTCGGCAAGCCGCTGGAGCAGATCTTCGCCGAATTCCGCGACAATCTGGAGATGGGGGTTATCGGCGATGGCGATGTCAAGTACCATAAAGGCTTTTCCAGCGATGTGGCCACCCCCGCAGGGCCTGACGTTCATCTGACCATGGCCTCCAACCCCAGCCATCTGGAGGCGGTCGACCCGGTGGTGGAGGGAAAGACCCGCGCCAAGCAGGAATTTTTTGGCATCGGCGGCCGGGACAGGATCATGGCCGTACTGATCCATGGCGACGCCGCCTTTGCCGGACAGGGGATCGTAGCGGAAACTCTCAATCTCTCCCAACTCGAAGGATACGGGACCGGCGGCACCCTTCACATCGTCCTCAACAACCAGATCGGTTTCACCACCAGCCCCCGCGACGCCCGCTCGACCCCTTATGCCACCGATGTGGCCAAGATGCTGATGGCGCCAATCTTCCACGTCAATGGAGAGGACCCAGAAGCCGCCGTCCATGTCGCCCGTCTCGCCTTCGACTACCGTCACAGGTTCGGCCGCGATGTCATAATCGAAATCCTCTGTTTTCGGCGCCATGGCCACAACGAGGGGGATGAACCCTACTTCACCCAACCCCTTATGGTTGAGAGAATCAAGGCGCGGCCATCGGTGGAGGAAATCTACACCCGCCGACTCCTGGAAACAGGGATCAGCGACAAGCAGAGCCGCTTCCTTGCCGAACGAACCACCGAAGAGCTCGAGACCGCCTTCGCCGTGGAGAAGGTGCGACTCGATTCCTCCTTCCAGGGGAAATGGCGGTACGTCGAGCGTGACTACCGGCCGCTGGAGATCCGCACGGGTGTTCCCGGCGAACGCCTGATTCGCTTTGCCGAGAAACTGGCGGCCATCCCTGAAGGGTTTTCCCCCCATGCCAAGGTGGCCAAGCTCCTGGAAAACCGCCGCCAGGCGGTAATTGAAGGCAAAGGGATCGACTGGGCCAACGCCGAATCCCTGGCTTTTGCCTCGCTGGTCCAGGAAGGGGTCGCCATCCGCCTTTCCGGCCAGGATTCGCGGCGCGGCACCTTCAGCCAGCGCCACGCGGTCCTTTACGACACCAACCATGGTGCCCACTATGCGCCGCACACCGCTCTCTGCGCCCGGGGAGGGAAATTCCAGGTTTTCGACAGCATGCTTTCCGAAGCCGCCATTCTCGGCTTCGAATTCGGCTATTCCATTGAAAGCCCTTACGGGCTGACCATCTGGGAAGCCCAGTTCGGAGATTTCTGCAACGGCGCCCAAGTGATCATCGACCAGTTCCTGGTCAGCAGCCAGACCAAATGGAACCAACTCAGCAATCTGGTGCTGTTCCTTCCCCACGGCTATGAAGGACAGGGGGGAGAACATTCCAGCGCCCGCATCGAAAGATTCCTCCAACTCTGCGCCGACAACAACATCCAGGTGACCTACCCTTCCACCCCGGCCCAATTTTTCCACCTGCTGCGGCGCCAGATCAAACAACCCTTCCGTCGGCCGCTGATCGTTTTCACCCCCAAGAGCCTGCTGCGTCACCCGGCCTGCCGCTCTACCCGACGGGAACTGGAGGAAGGGGGCTTTCAGGAGTTTCTGGTGGAGGGATTCGAACCCGAGAAAACCCGCACCCTGCTCCTTTGCAGCGGCAAGATCTATTTCGAGCTGGCCGCCGAGCGGGATCGCCTCGCCCGCCAGGATGTGACTCTTCTCCGTGTCGAGCAGTTCTATCCGCTGCGCACCGACCTGCTAGAGTATGAATTCCGGCTCAGGGCCGGCCTCGAACGGATCGCCTGGGTCCAGGAGGAACCACGCAACATGGGGGCCTGGTCTTTCATCCGCCCCCATTTGGAAAAACTGTCAAAACGGCAGATCATCTATATCGGGCGTCCCGAATCGGCCACCCCCGCCGTCGGCTCTCACCGCATCCACCAGCAGGAACAGGCATATCTGGTGGAATCCGCCTTTTCAGTATAAAATAAATCGTTTTGCCCCCGGCCGGGAACTGCCGTGAACCTTTGACACCTGTCGGAGCGTGATGAAAAAAAATGGCAACTGTCAACGATTTACCCCAGGCAACCCTCTCTGTCACCGATGCCATGGTCATTATCATCGGCGTGGTGGTTGGCGCCGGAATCTTCCGCACCCCTTCCCTGGTCGCCGCAAACTCTTCAAGTACATCCGAAGCTCTTCTCTTCTGGCTCTTCGGTGGAGTTGTTTCCCTGATCGGCGCTCTCTGTTATGCCGAACTGGCCACCGCCTACCCCCATTCCGGCGGTGAATATCACTTCATGACGCGGGCCTTCGGCCCCCTGCCAGGCTTTCTCTTCGCCTGGGCGCGGATCACTGTCATTCAGACCGGCTCCATCGCCATGCTGGCTTTCATCATCGGCGATTACCTCTCTGAACTGATTCCCCTGGGGACCTTTTCCTCCTCCTTTTATGCCGCCCTGACCGTCGTTCTTCTTACCTTTGTCAATATTGCCGGCATCCGCCAGGGAAAATGGGTGCAGCAGATATTGATGACCGCTCTCGTTTTGGGCCTCCTGTTGGTGGTGACGGTCGGCCTGTCTCTGGGCGCCGTTCCCGCCGGCCCGGCGGTGGCGACCACCACGCAGGTGTGCCGTTTTTCACATATCGGGCAGGGAATGATCTTCGTACTCCTCACCTACGGCGGATGGAACGAGGCGGCCTATCTGTCGGCCGAGGTCCGGGATGGCCGACGTAACATGGTCAAGGTTCTGCTGGGAAGCATTGCCGCCATCACGGCCATCTATCTGGTTGTCAACTTCGTCCTCCTGCAGGGTCTTGGACTGGGAGGGGTAGCGCAGTCGAAGGCAGTGGCCGCCGACCTGATGCGGCTGAGGTTGGGGGAAAACGGCGCCCGAATCATCAGCCTGCTCATTGCCGTAGCGGTGCTCAGCACCATGAACGCAACCATCATTACCGGCGCCCGCACCAGTTATGCCCTCGGTAGAGATTTTCCCCTCCTGGGAGTGCTGGGCCACTGGCGAGTGGGAAGCGGCACCCCGACCAACGCCCTTTTCGCACAGGGCGCCATCGCCCTTCTCCTGGTGGTCCTCGGCACCGGCTCCCGCGGCGGCTTCGAGACCATGGTCGAATATACCTCACCGGTCTTCTGGTTTTTCGTTCTGCTGGTGGGATGTTCCCTTTTCGTTCTGCGCCGCCGTTATCCCGCCGCGCCGCGCCCCTTTCAGGTTCCGCTCTATCCCTTGACTCCACTGCTCTTCTGCGCCGCCTGTGGCTATATGCTCTACTCCAGCCTGACCTACGTCGGCAGGGGGACCTTTTTCGGCCTGGCGGTCCTGATGGCCGGGCTGCCCCTGCTGTGGCTGGCGTCCCCCCCTTCGATCAGCAGATGCGGACAATGGAGGAACAAGGGATGAAAAGAACAACCCTCCTTTTTATCCTGCTGCTGTTGGCCATAGCCTTGCCGGCTTATTTCAGAACTCAGAAAAAGCACTCGGAAATCATCAAGCCGGATGTCCATTATGTGCCAACCCCGCAGAATGTCGTGGACGAGATGCTGGCAATGGCCCGGGTCGGTTCCGACGACATCCTTTACGACCTCGGCTGCGGCGACGGCCGGATTGTCATCACTGCGGCCAAAAAATGGGGAACCCGGGGCATAGGCATCGAAATCGATCCCAAGCTGATCCGGTTGAGCAAGGGAAACGCGGCCAAGGCCAAGGTGGAGGATCGGGTTACCTTTTATGAGCAGGATCTGTTCGAAACCGATTTCAGCGAAGCCACGGTGGTGGCCCTCTATCTGCTGCCGGAACTCAACCTCCGCCTGCGCCGCAAGTTTTTGACCGAACTGCGCCCAGGATCCCGTATCGTTTCTCATTCCTGGGACATGGGGGAATGGGAGGCCGACGATGTCCGCCTTTCAAGCCCCTACTGGCTGGAGTGGTTCCCCGGTGAATCGCCCAAACGCTCCCCCCTTTTCATGTGGGTGATTCCTGCTAATGTCAGCGGTATCTGGCAATGGCAGGAGGGGAATGGCAGCCAGGACCGGAAGGAACTCCGCATCACCCAGCGTTTTCAGAAAGCCGAGGGGGTATTTTCAGGCCCGGCGGGAAAAAACCTGGCGGCGGTTGAAATAGCCGGGGAATCTGTGCAAATCACCATCGATGAAGTCATCGGTGAGAAAATCCAACGGACAATTTACCAGGGAAGGGCCGAGGGGGATGTGATTGAAGGAATGGTGACTTTTGGCCACGGACCCAAGAAAGAAAACCGCCCATGGAGGGCAGTCAGGCTGCCGGGAACAATGACGGCCGTTGATAAGGAAAAAAAGCTACCAGAGAAGGAGGAGAAAAAAGTAACGCCATGAAAAAGATCGAATTGCTTGTGCTGTTGTTGTTCTTTGTCCCTTTGTTTTGCGGCTTCACCGAAATTCCCATCAAGGCTCAAAGTCCCTTCGAGGATGTCACCGTGGATGTCCCCTATATCACCATGCCCCAGAAGGATATAGAAAAGATCCTGGAAATGGCCCAAGTCGGCCCCGATGACCTGCTTTACGATCTGGGCAGCGGCGACGGCCGGATCGTCATTGCCGCCGCGGAAAAGAGGGGAGCCCGCGGAGTCGGCGTCGAGATCGACGGGGAACTGGTCCGTGAAAGCCGCAGAAAGGCCAAGCGGGCCAACGTGCAGGACCGGGTCGAATTTATCGAAAGCGACCTGTTCAAGGTCGATTTCAGCAAAGCCACGGTGGTCACCCTCTACCTGATGCCCGACCTCAACCTGCGCCTGCGCCCGACCCTGCTGAGCATGCCTCCGGGGACCCGCGTCATCTCCCATTCCTGGGACATGGGGGAATGGCAACCCGACGAAGCCGTTTTCACTCCTTCCCTAACCGTGAGAATGTTCCCCGACAAGAAATTCAGGCGGTCCAAGATCCATCTGTGGATTATACCCGCCGATATCAGAGGCAACTGGCATTGGCGGGAGGTTGACGGGAAGACCCTCGGTTCTTTGCGCATCAACCAGCGTTTTCAGGAAGCTGAGGGAACTCTCACCGACGGCGCTGGAGAGAGCCCGGCTACTGTGGAGATCAAAGGGGATTGGGTGCGGATCACCCCCAAGGACGGCCAGGGAGGAAAATCCCTGCCGATATTGGAAGGAAGAGTGGACGGCGGGGTGATCAACGGGACGGCGACCTACAAAGACGGAACGCAGGCAAAGAGCTTTCCCTGGAAGGCGTTTCGCCAGCCGGAAACGATGACATCCGTAGAGAAACAAGGGAGGAAAAAGAGTCCGATGTAAACTCCCGCCGGGCTCTCTTCTCCTGCCCCGGAACGGGGTACCCTGGGCGGCGCTTTCATTCGAACATATACGGATTCAGGATTCTTTCTTCCATTCCACCACGGCGAATCCGCCGCCGGGCGTGCGCATATTGGTGACCTGGCCGCGGTAGAGACGGGCCAGGATGCCGATCACCCGATCCCGATAGGCGAAGAGGCGCAGATCGGTCTTCATCGGCTCCTCTCCCGGGATTTCGGTCAGAGAAGGGGGCGAGTAACGCTGGAGGAGAGTTCCCGCGGGATCGAATTCCATGAAGCGCTTGCGGGAGATCTTTTTGCCGAGGATGACGCCGCGGCTGCCGAAACGGGTGACCGGCTTGAAGACCCACTCCGCCCGCGTCCGCCATATCTCCTCGGGATCGGCATCGGCCAGCAGTCGGCTTTCGGGGATGAGGCGCATGAACAGATCGATTAGATTCTTCCCCAGGCCGCATTCACTGAGAAACCGGCCATCGCTCCACAGGGGAAGACGCCTTTTGTCGGCGAGGAGGGCGTAACTGAAGGGATTGGGCGACAGACAGACCTTTCCCGTCAGGTAGGCGCGGCGGATTCCCGCCAATTCTCCGCTTTCCAGGTAAAAATCGGTGTGGCGG
>JAAZDE010000100.1 GCA_012512925.1 Desulfuromonadaceae bacterium | reverse complement strand
TCCCTATCTGCTGTGGGCGTAGGAGATTTGAGAGGATCTGTCCCTAGTACGAGAGGACCGGGATGGACGAACCGCTAGTGTTCCTGTTGTCACGCCAGTGGCAGTCGCAGGGTAGCTACGTTCGGAAAGGATAACCGCTGAAAGCATCTAAGCGGGAAGCCCACCTCAAGACTAGATCTCCCTGGGAGCAATCCCCTGAAGGTTCGTTGTAGACCACAACGTTGATAGGCCGGCGGTGTAAGCACAGTAATGTGTTCAGCTTACCGGTACTAATTGACCGTGAGGCTTGACCATAAAAATGCTTTTTTATGGGTAGCCGGGACGTAAGTCCCGGCTACCTGTAAAATAATAAAAAGAATGAATTCCTTGACCTGAACAATCGAATGCATTTGTTTGATCATCTTGAAATCGAATTACGATTTCCGGTGGCTATAGCGCAAGGGTCACACCTGTTCCCATCCCGAACACAGAAGTTAAGCCTTGCTGCGCTGATGATACTGCATGGGCAACTGTGTGGGAAAGTAGGTCGTCGCCGGAATAAAAAATAAAAAAAGAGGAACCTTTTCATGGGTTCCTCTTTTTTTTCCGCCTCAAAATCAGTAACATTGCAGATTTCCCGCCCTATTGAAAAATTCGCAACCTCCCAACTTACCCATGCTTGTTTCCAGAACCTTGGAAAAGGTTATTACGCCTGCCGATCAACTATTCCGTTTTTCTCAAATCGATATCATAGGCTTTGATTTTACGGTGAAGATTCGACCGTTCCATTTCAATGGCTTCCGCCGTCCTGGAGATGTTCCAGTTGTATTGTTTGAGTTTGTTTATAAGGAATTCCCTTTCGAAATTTTCCCTGGCGTCCTTATATGTCCCTGAATCATTCTGATTAAAAAAACCTCCACCTGCCTGGGATTCATCCCCCCTAAAAATGAATTCTTTAAGGTGTTCTTCTTTGATCAAGTCTCCCGGTGTCATAATCACCAGTCGTTCGATGGTGTTTTTTAGTTCACGGACATTTCCAGGCCACGAATAGTTGGCCAGGATGGTCATGGCATTGTCGGTGATTGATTTGAGCTTTTTCCCCTCTTTTAAAGAAAAATGCCTCAAGAAGTATTGTGCCAAAGAAAGGATATCCTCCTTTCGATCCCGTAGCGGGGGCACGTGAAGGGGAAGCACGTTGAGTCGGAAAAAAAGGTCTTGGCGAAAATTCCCCCGGCTGATTTCTTCGCGGAGATTTTTGTTGGTTGCAGCCACCACCCGGACATCCACCGTAATGGTTTTGTTCCCGCCCACCCTTTCGAAGGAGTGTTCCTCCAGAATACGGAGGACTTTGGCCTGGGTTTTGGGTGACATATCGCCGATTTCATCAAGGAAAAGTGTTCCCTCGTGGGCCTGATCGAATTTCCCCTTGTGAGAGGATGTGGCTCCGGTAAAGGAGCCTTTTTCATGGCCGAAAAGAGTTGACTCGATCAACTCTTCAGGAATTGCGGCGCAATTGACCTCGACGAAGGGTTTGTCCCGGCGCAGAGAGTTGGTATGGATGGCGCGGGCGACCAGTTCCTTGCCGGTGCCGTTTTCTCCAGTTATCAGCACCCAACCGGAAGTTGGAGCCGCCAGTTCAATCTGTTTTTTCAACTCTCGCATTGGGGTGCTGTCGCCGATAATCTGGTAGTCCTTTTCAATTTTGGCTTTGAGTTCCCTGTTCTCCTCGACCAGGCTGCCGATTTTCAGAGCATTGTTGATGGAGAGGAGAAGCTTTTCCATGGACAGGGGTTTTTCAATAAAATCGTAGGCTCCCAATTTGGTTGATTGAACAGCCGAGGGTATGGTGGCGTGCCCGCTCATCATAATGACGATCTGCTCGGGATAGGATGTGCGGATTTGTTTCAGGGTCTCAATCCCGTCGATGCCGGTCATCCAGATGTCCAGGAGAATCAGATCGGGTGTTTCCTCCTTGAGAATGGCGAGGCATTCTTCACCGTTTCTGGCGGCGAGAGTACGGAAATTCTCATCCTGAAGAATCCCTGCCAGGGTCTGGCGTATGCTTTCTTCATCGTCGACAATCAAAATGGTTTTCATAATTTAATCCTGGGTTTCAGCCGATTCCGGGAGGAAGGATGCGGTCGTTCCCTCCATGGATGGCCTTTTGTTGACCGGGAGTTCGATGATGAAACTGGTTCCCGTCGGTTTGCTGTCCTTGACCCGGATATAGCCGTTGTGGTCCGAAACAATGGTGGATACGATGACCAGCCCCAGACCCGTGCCCGACTTCTTGGTTGAGAAATAAGGTTCAAAGAGTCTGGTTTTGTCTTCCGCCGAGATGCCGCAACCGCTATCGGAAATGGTGATGGCGGCAATCTGAAGGGGTTCGGTGAAATTGGTTTCAATGTTGATTTTACCCTCTTTGCCACCAATAGCGTCAACAGCGTTTTCCAGAAGGTTGATGATGACTCGTTTGATCTGTTCCCGGTCGAGATCGAAAACCGGAATGGTTTGGTCGGGATGAAATTCAAAGCGGATATTCCGATGCCCCTCCTGGTAGAGAACCATGGTTTCAGCGATTAACTGGTTAAGGTTGTTGGGGGCCGGGTGGCTGGTGGGCATGCGGGCGAAGCTGGAAAACTCATTGACCAGGACCTTCAATTCATCAACTTGTTTGATGATCATTTCGGTGCACTCGTCAAAAACCGTTTCACCCTCCGCGAAGCGGTCGAGATATTTACGGCGCAGGCGCTGAGCAGACAGCTTGATGGGGGTTAGGGGGTTTTTGATTTCATGGGCGATACGTCGGGCCACCTCCCGCCAGGCGGCCATACGCTGAGCCTTGATTAACTGGGTCAAATCGTCGAAGACAATGACGGTTCCAATTGCCGCTCCGGTGTCATCCTTCAACGTCGTGAGATGGATTAACAGGGTCAGAGTGTTGCCGCCGATGGGAACCATTATCTGCTTGCGGAGGGAGTCCCTTCCGGAACTGGCCAGATCACTGAGAAATTCCTGGATGATGGCCAGGCTTTGCTCATCCATGACCTCGGTATAATGTTTTCCGATAACGGAAGATCCCTTCAGGCGAAGGAGCTTTTCGGCTGATTTGTTGATGGTGGTGAAACGCCCGTCCATATCCACGGATATTACCCCTGCGGTGACGTTGCGGAGCACTACCTCCATATATCGGCGACGTTGTTCAATTTCCGTGTTGGAGTTTTGGAGTTCCTGGTAAGCTTGGCCGATTTCTATCTGCCCCCGACGGAGATCGAAGGTCATCTGGTTGAAGGCATCCACCAGTTTACCGATTTCATCCTCACTGGTCGACTCAATGGTCACATTCAGGTTGCCGCTGGCCACTTCGTCGGTGGCCGCGGCAAGAGCCTGAATGGGGCCGGTGATTTCTTTGGCCAGATGGAGACCGAACCAGGTGGCAAGAAAGGTAATGACGAGGGTGATGAGCAACAGAATGATGATGTAGATCTGCTTGATTTTTCCTTTAAGTAGTTTGGTCTCTTTGTATTGCTCGAAGGAGGCGGAAATTTCCTTCATTTTGCTGACCAGGGAATAGGGAACATAGTAGTTGACGACGATGACGCCGACCACATCTTTGGGGTTCCAGTTGGAATAGACCGGGACGATGCCGCGGATCAGGTCAGCTCTGCCGATAGGGGTGATGCGGGTGAAACGGTTTCCTTGCAGACCTTCACGGATGCTGTCCGCATCGGTCTCGGTGAAACTCGACATGGGAACGTGGGGGTTGGCCGCCCGAACCAGTTCTTCGTGAGTGGAAGAAAAAACCTCGACGACGCCAAGATTGTATTCGATCTGTTTTTTATTGACCAAGGTGCGGAGTTTGGGGAGGTTTTTCTGATTGAGAAGTTTCTGATTCTTGACGATGCGGGCGATCTGTTCGGCGTAATAAAGGGCGTTGGCCGCGCTGTTTTTGTAATAGGTCTGAGCTACTTCCAGAGATTCGTTCAGTGAGGTTTCAATCTGGGAATTGAACCAGTTTTCGATGGAGTTGGTGATGAAGGCTACCGAGGCAAAGAACAGCAGAAAGGTTGGGATCAGTGACAGTGAGACGAAGGCGGCGACGAGTTTGGTGCGCAGTACCGCCCCGGGAGTTTTGCGCCGTTTCTCGATGAACAACTTGAAAAGGTTGCGGCAGACCAGGAACAGAAAAAGAATGATAAGAAGAATATTGAGATTGATGATGGCCAGAACGACTATGGTATTGGACAGGGGAAGATTGAGGGTGCTCTTGAACAGTTGTCCCTGGAAATTGAAAAAGAGGAGGATCAGCAGAACAATAAAAAAGGACAGCAGGATTTCCCGCCGGCGTTTTTTCTGCTCGGGTTTTACTGGTTTGTTGGGGACTGCAAACTCAGACATCGTTGCTCTCTGGAAAAGGTTCCGGAGTGTCGCTGGAACCCCGGTTGCGGCAGGCCTGTCAACAGACGCTTTGTCCTGTGGTCTGTTTCCTGATCCCTGGTGGAATCTTTTCAAAGCCCTGTCGACAATTGTTGCTGGAAGGCGCTGAAAAAGCAAGTTGAATGAAAAAAGCCCGCAAAAGAGGCACTTTTGAGTGCTCCCCTTGCGGGCTGTAAAGGGCGGACAGGACCCCTAGACTTCCGATAGGGCCGGTTCGACGAGATAGGGACTGGGTCTTGTTTCCAGGGCGGTGTTGAGATCCTCTTGGGAGAACTCCGCCAGTTTCCAGTGCTGGGGAGAATCCAGGATTTGGGTCACCATTTCATGGTTGGTCTGATGCCCTGATTTATAGGCCTTGACATGACCCAGTATCGGATAGCCGAGAAGGCTGAAATCGCCGATGATGTCCAGAATTTTGTGGCGGACGAATTCGTCCTGGAAACGGAGTCCCTCGGGGTTGAGAATGCTTTTTTCCCCGACTACCACCGTATTTTCCAGAGATGCGCCTTTCGCCAGATTGCGCGATTTGAGGTATTCGTATTCATGCAGGAAACCGAAAGTTCTGGCCGGCGCCACATTCTGCACAAAGGACTCAGGAGTCACCTTGAGAAAATGGTTCTGCAGGGAGATACAGGGATGGTCGAAAGCGATGTCGAAGGTGATCCGGAAAAATCGTGAAGGGATCACGGTGATCCGCTTTTCCCCGGAAACCAGATTGACCGGTTTGCGGATGGTCAGATATTTGCGGGTGGCCCGCAGTCTCTTGATTCCGGCGTTGCGGATCTGTTCTGAAAAGAAAAGGGCGCTGCCGTCCATAATGGGAACTTCGGGGCCATCGATGTCGATGTGCAGGTTATCGATTCCGAAGGCATAAAGGGTAGCCAGTAAATGCTCAACGGTCGAAACCGTGGCGCCGTCGCGGCCGAGAACAGTGGCCATGCGGGTGTCGACGACGTTTTCCGTGCACGCCTTGATGGATACGGTACGGTCTTCCATCTTACGATGAAAAACGATACCGCTCCCGCTTTCCGCAGGCCGCAGGGCGACATGGATTAGGTTGCCGGAATGTACGCCGATGCCGGAGAACAGGACGGGAGCGGCCAATGTGCATTGATTGATCATTACAGTTCCTCCGCGAGGGTGCTTGACTTTGCGGATAGTACAATTTGCAATTCTTGGGCCATAAAAAATATCTATACAACTTATTGAAATTATTAGGGAGAATGTGGACTGTTAGGAAAATGTGTGGCGGTTTGGCTAATAACGCTGTGGCAATTCAAACACACTGAAAGGTTGTTAAAAGCCGAATATCCTCCCCAAGGAAGTGATGGGAGGGAAGCTTCATTTTCCGCCACCTGCTACAGGCGTCCCGAGCGGAGAATGGCGACCGCCAGCCATAGGCCAAGAAAGGCGGCGAAGGAATAGCCGATGATGCCGAGAACCGGGAATCCGAAGAGTAATGGTCCTTTGTTGGTCTGCATGATCAGTGAAGAGCCGATCACCAAGGCGGCGGTCAGGAGGCTGAAGGAGATGCGGTTGCTGGCCTTGTCGAGATCCATGATCAGTTTCTCGAAGCCCTGATGGCGGAGATCGATGCGGAATTTGTCCTGGTTGAGGCGGTTGATCAGTTCTTTGATGTCCCAGGGGAGCCGTTTGATCATGCCGCCGTAGGACTGGGCCAGGTTGGCAAATTCTTTGGAAAGACTGGCCGGGGACATCCTCTCCCGAATGAGTTTGGTGATCAGGGGGGAAAGCATTTCCACCATGTTGAATTCCGGGTCGAGCTGCCGGCCGATTCCTTCGACGGTGACCAGGGCTTTGGCCAGCAGCATCAGATCACTGGGAAAGTTGATCCGAAAACGGTTCAGAATGGCGGCAAAATCGTAAAGCAGTTTCCCGGTGTTGAGTTCCTTCAGCGGCAGGCCGTAGTAGTCATCGACGAATTCCGTCAGATCCTTATGAAGCTCCCGAAGATTGGTTTCGTCCTGAAGTTCTCCGGAATCGCGCAGTACGGCGACAAGCCGCTCCACATCCCTTTTCATCACGGCGTTCAGCAGATCGGCCAGATGCTGTTTGAGGTTTTCATCGATCCGCCCGATCATGCCGTAGTCGAGAAGGCAGATGGTATTTCCCTCGAGGACGAAGACGTTTCCGGGATGGGGGTCACCGTGGAAGAAGCCATGCTGCAGCACCTGCTTGAGGATCGCGTTGGCGCCGTTTTGGGCAATCACTTTCAGGTCATATCCCCGGGCCTTGAGTTCGGGCAGGGAGGAGACCTTTACACCATGGATAAACTCCATGGTGAGCACCGTTTCGCCGGTGAGGTCCCAGAATATTTTGGGCACATAGACGGTTTCATCTTCGCAGAAGTTGGCGGCAAATCGGTCGATGGTAAAGGCCTCTTTGGTGAAATCCATCTCCCGGCGGATGGTGCGGCGGAAATTTTTGACGATCCCGATGGGATCGTAGATTTCCCAGTCGGGAAAGTGATGGCGGACCAGTTGAGCGATGCCGAGGAGGATTTCCACATCGGTTTCAACCGTCTGCTGAATGTTGGGCCGGCGGACCTTGACCGCCACCTCCTCGCCGGTTTTCAGTCGCCCCCGGTAGACCTGGGCAATCGAGGCGGCGGCGATCGGATATTCGTCGAATTCCTGGAAGGCTTCCGAGATCTCTCCGCCGATTTCCTCCCTCAGTTGCTTCCTGATCTGGTCAAAGGGGACGGCCGGGACATGATCCTGGAGTTTGCGGAACTCATCGGCAAAGGTTTGCGGAATCAGGTCGGGCCGGGTGGAAAGAAGCTGTCCCAATTTGATAAAGGTGGTTCCCAGTTCCTCCATCGCCAGGCGAAGGCGCTCCGCAGGGGTCAGGAAGATGACCTTCTTATCGGGGGAGCCGATGGAGAATATTTTTCTCCCCAGTTCCAGATAGCCGGTGAGGTTGAGTTGATCGACAAAATGCCCGAAGCCGTATTTGATAAGAACGGTCAGGATGCTGCGGTAGCGTTTTAGGAAGCGGATGTTGCGATGGATCCGGAAGACGGTCAGCATTGGAATCTGGATTATCCTTCCAACGTTTTAAGGCGTTTTTCCAGATCGGCCAGTTTCTTTTCTACCTTTTTCAGATCGTCGTGGGTCACCATGCCCAGGCGCTCACACGATTTCTTGACCTCTTCCATGGCCAGCCGCTCCAGCCTCTTTTGTTGATCCTCGGCGTTTTTCTGGATTCGGGTGAGGAGTTTTTTGCCTTCCTCTTCACTCAGATTGAGATGCTCCCGGACCTCCTTGATCATCTCTTCCAGTTTCTGTTGGCTGAGGGTAAGCGCTCCCATTCCGGTCAGCATCAGTTTTTCGGCAAATTCCAGCATGGTTCACCTCCTGAGATTTTTTAACCTTGGCCTGTTTTCAGATAATTGTAACACAATCCCATCCCGGTTCGCATATTCAGCGTTTGAACAGCCACAATAGCAAGGAGAGTAGAAGCGAGATCAAAATACAGGTGCCGAGGGGGAGGTAAAAGGTAAAGTTTCCTTTTTCGATGCGGATATCTCCGGGAAGTTTCCCCAGGAAAGGGAGCCTGTCGACAAAAGTGAACAGAAGGCCTAGGCCAAGCAGAACCAGTCCCAGAACGATGAGCAGTTTCCCTGTCTGCATGAATGTTTTCCCAGGTGAGGCGGATATTCAGCGATGCCAACGCCGGTCAATCATGAAGTTGCTCCCCGGCAGGCCTTTCAGGTGCTTTTTGAGTTTGGCGCATTCGCGACTGATAGCCTGGGGAGAAGGATGTTTGAGATTGCCCGACATAACACAGGCAATGGAGACGGTCATGATAGGGTACACCCGCAATGTTCCGAAGCGGTCCGCGGAGGAAACAGAACCGGCCTTTCGATCTTTTTCGGAATAGAAATCAGCGATGGTCCGGTCAAATTCAGCGATGATTCGCCGGGCGATTTCCTCGGTGCGATCGGGGGTACTGAGGACCACGTAATCGTCGCCGCCGATGTGGCCGACCAGGTCATCGCTGTTGCCCAGTTCGGTTACGGCTTGCTGGATGATCTGACCCATGTGGTAAATGACGTTGCTGCCGGCCTGAAATCCGTAACGATCATTGTAGACTTTGAAGTCATCCAGATCGATATAGATATTGGCGAAAGAAATCCCCAGATCGACTCTCCTCTGCAATTCCTTTTCGATGCGACGGTTGCCCGGAAGGTGGGTCAGTGGGCTGGCATCCAGGTTGACTTGTTCCAGTTCCTTAAGCTTTTGCGCCATGATGGAGAATTCCCTGGCCAGTTGCCCGAATTCATCTCTGCTGTTTAGGGGAGGAACAACGTCGTAGTTTCCGTCCGACAGTTGACGGGTGGCCAAGGTCAGCAGTTGAAGGGACTGGTGGAATTTGTAAAGCAGCCGGCCGGCGATGAGGGAGGCCAGCAGCAGACCTGAGAACAGCAGGATCAAGGTTGTCCGGTAGGCCTGCCGACTTTTTTCCGGCAGGGCCTTCAGGGAATCGTCAAGAGCCTCTTGTAACTGTTGCTGGAGGTTTCTGATCACCTCCAGACAGTTGCTTCGGAGAGGGAAAAGCTCCTTTTCAGAAAGGGAGGCCGCTTCCCGCCATTTTTTTTGTTCGATAAGGGCGGCCATGCGGGCACTCATTTCCCTGAAATTGGATTTCGACAAGACTTCCGGCCGATTGTCGAGAGGTATTTCCGCCAAGGCGGTTTGGAGATTCTGGTACTCATTCAGGCGGTTGTTGTAGAGTTCCACCAGTGAGCCATCTTTGAGAACCAGAGCCTGTCTTTCGATGCGTTCCTGAGCGAGCAGATTGCGAATCATCTCCTGCGCCAGGGTAAGGGCTTGAAAATCGACACGAACCAGGCGGCGGGAAAGATCGGTCTGGTCCTTCAGGGCATTGAGGGAGTAAATGACGGCGGCCAGGGAAAAGAGGCAGACCAACAGATAACCCCAGCTGATTTTCTGTGATACGGAGAAAGCGGGAAAGCGGAACTGTCTGGAAGAGGGCATTTCGTCTTTTCCGGATGTCGGGGCAGAGACTTACTTTTCTCCGAACAGCGAGCCGCTGGATGAAACCTCGGGCGGTGTTTTCTGAAAATGCTGGTAAGCCAAGGGGGTGGCGATACGTCCCCGCGGTGTTCGATGAAGAAATCCCTGCTGCAGGAGATAGGGCTCGATGACATCCTCGACGGCCTCTTTCTCCTCCCCGACCGCTGCAGCCAGAGTATCCAGTCCCACCGGTCCGCCGTTGAATTTTTCAATGATGGTCAGCAGGATCTGGCGGTCCATATGGTCGAAACCGCTGTGATCCACCTCCAGCTTTTTAAGGGCGGTCCGGGCGATTTCCAGGGTGATGCCGCCGTCCCCTTGGACCTCGGCGAAATCCCGGACCCGGCGCAACAGGCGGTTGGCGATGCGCGGCGTGCCGCGGCTGCGCCGGGCGATCTCCTCGGCCCCTTTCGGTTCAGTATCGATCCGCAGAATGCCGGCGCTCCGCTTGACGATCTGCAGCAGTTCCTCGGGCTTATAGAATTCCAGCCGCGAGATGATGCCGAAACGGTCCCGGAGCGGGGGGGATAGGCGACCCAGGCGGGTGGTGGCGCCCACCAGTGTGAAGGGGGGGATATCCAGCTTGAGGGTGCGGGCGGCGGGTCCCTGGCCAATGACAATGTCGATCTGAAAATCCTCCATGGCCGGATAGAGGATTTCCTCCACGACCATGGGCAGACGGTGGATCTCGTCGATAAAAAGAATATCCCCCTCTTCCAGGTTGGTCAGGATGGCGGCCAGATCCCCCGCTTTTTCAATAACCGGCCCCGAGGTGGATTTGATTTTCCCCCCCATTTCGTTGGCGATGATATGGGCCAGGGTGGTTTTGCCCAATCCCGGCGGGCCGTAGAGAAGAACATGGTCGATAGGCTCCCGGCGTTTCTGCGCCGCCTGGATGAAAACCTGAAGGTTTTCTCTAAGTTTGGTCTGGCCGATGTATTCCTTGAGCCGCTGGGGACGCAGGCGGTTTTCCGTCGGATCTTCATGGATCATGAATTCCGCCGAGATGAGTCTTTCATCCATGGCAACCTCTAAGCTGTTTCAGCGTTTGGCAACGAGAGGAGTGGGGCGGGTTTTACCCTGTTCCGGTGAAAAATTCAGACGCTTTGCGCCGTTTCCGTTTATTCCTCTTTCCCGATCAGGGAGAGAGGACCTTGAGCGCTCCACGGATCAACGTCTCCACCGTGGCGCCATTGCCGATCTCCATGGATTCCAGCGCCCTCTGGGCTTTATTCTCCTTGTAGCCGAGGCTGATCAGGGCGGCCAAGGCATCCTCTCTGAGGCCGGCCTGGGCGGTGCCCGCGGGAGCGGTGCCGGGGGGAGAAAAGGGAAGGGGAAGGCGCCTGATCTTCTCCTTGAGTTCGAGGATCAGCCGTTCGGCGGTTTTTTTGCCGATACCGGGGATAGCGGAGAGACGTTTCAGGTCCTCCCGGTCGATTCCCTGGCAGAACTCCCGGGCTGGAATATTGGAAAGGATAGTGACGCCCAGCCGCGGTCCGACCCCCGAAACGGAGATCAGCAAACCGAAGAGCTCCTTCTCGAAGGAATCGAGAAAACCGTAGAGGTGGATGGCATCCTCGCGAACATAAGTGTGGATAAACAGGGAGACCTGCCCAGTGTCGGGAAGTGGATAGAAGGTGGAAAGGGGTATCAGGACGCGGTAACCGATCCCGCCCACATCCACTATCAGATGATCCGGCGATTTGAACAGGAGTTGTCCGGTCAGACGGGCTATCATGGCGGCGGAAGGCCTTTGGCTGAGGATGCCGCGATGCGGCTCAGTTTGTCCTGCAAGGAATGGCTGTGAGCGTGGCAGATGGCCACCGCCAGGGCATCGGCGGCGTCGGCCGGCGCGGTGGCCGGAAGCTTCAGGATCATCCGGGTCATCTGTTGTACCTGGTTTTTGGAAGCCTTGCCATACCCGACGACCGAACTTTTGACCTGTAGAGCGCTGTATTCAAAAACGGGGATCTGGTGCCGGGCACCAGCCAGGAGAACGATACCGCGGGCATGGCAGAGTTTCATCGCCGAAGCGACGTTGGCCGCAACGAAAACCTTTTCCACCGCCAAGGCATCGGGAGAGGATTCCCTCACCACCCGGCAAAGTTCCTCGTAGATGGCCGCGAGCCGTTCCGCCAGGCAGGTGCGGGAAGAGGTGTGAACCGTGCCGTGGTCGATATGGACGAGACGGGATCCCTGCGCTTCAATGAAACCGAAACCGGTGATCAGGGTTCCCGGATCGACCCCTAAAATTCGCATTGTGGAAACGCCCTTTGCGGCTTGCGGCGGAATCCTTCTCCCCTTAACCCATCATCTGTTCGAGGTCTTCCTCGGCGATGTCGAAGTTGGCATAGACATTCTGGACGTCATCGTAGTCCTCCAGTTTTTCCATCAACTTCAGCATCTGTTCGGCCTGTTTTCCTTCCAGATTGACCGTGGTTTGGGGAATCATGGTCACTTCCGCTGTTTCCCAGGTCAATCCTTTGCCGGCCAAGGCTTCCCGCACCTCAATGAAATCGTCCGGAGCGGTGACAACCTCGATGGCATCCTCATCGCTGCGGACATCCTCGGCCCCGGCCTCCAGGGCGGCTTCGAAGATGGCGTCGAAATCCTCATCGTCGGAAAACGAGATTACCCCTTTGCGGTCGAAGAGAAAAGAGACCGAGCCGGTTACCCCCAGATTGCCGTTGTGCTTGGAGAAGATGTGACGGACATCGGCCACGGTGCGGGTGCGGTTGTCGGTCATGAACTCGACGAGTATGGCCACTCCTCCCGGCCCGTAACCTTCGAAGGTCCCTTCTTCGTAGGCGGCGCCGTCCAGTTCTCCCGCTCCCTTTTTGATGGCCCGTTCGATGGTATCCTTGGGGACATTTTCGCTTTTGGCTTTGTCGACGGCTATTCGCAGTCGGAAGTTGGAGGCGGGGTCACTGCCGTTTCGGGCGGCGATGGTGACCTCCTTGAGAAGTTTGGTGAATACCTTGCCGCGTTTGGCGTCCTGCGCCCCTTTGCGGTGTTTAATGTTTGACCATTTGCTATGGCCGGACATCGGGGTTGGTTCTCCTTTCGAGAGGATGTGTTTTGACGGCCTTGCCCAAGATCGCGCCGCTTTTCCGCAGATGAAAGGGTTCGCCGGCTTGCTGTCCCGTCACGGCTTCCCCGCTGAGCGGGCTTTGTGATGATCTTTGGAAGGTCGAGCTTTCGCCGGCCGCCAAAAGCCTTAAAATTAAAATGAAGGTCATCCTAGCATGAACAGGGAATTCCCGACAAGGTCATTTTGGCTTCTGGAATATCTAAAAACGAAGCATAATCAACTAGATGAAGGATCAAAGACCCTCCTCGCGAAGTTTTTCGAGAAGTTCCCGCTGGTTTGCAGTGAGTTTCGCTGGGACCTCAACCTCGACTACGGCGTAAAGATCCCCCTTTGGTTTGCCGCCAGGAGAAGGAACTCCGAAGTTTTTGAGACGAATTTGCCCCCCGGAGGAGATTCCAGGAGGGATTTTGACCGTCTTGCTCCCCTCCAGAGTGGGAACTTCCGCTTTTCCTCCCAGGCAGGCGGTCGAATAGGGGATGGTTATCGTGACCAGGAGATTCTTGCCGTCGCGGCGGAAGCGGGAATCTTCTTCCACCCTGACATCCAACAGCAGATCGCCGGCGGGGCCGCCCCCCGGCGATGCTCCCCCCTTGCCGCTGATGCGCAGTTTCTGACCCGACTCCACACCCGGCGGTATCCTTACCTGCAGTTGCTCCAACCGGTTGTCGCGGCGGAATTCGATCCGTTGCTGGCCCCCATGAATGGCCGTGCGGAAGGGTATGGCGATGGTCAGGATATAGTCCTGCCCCCGGGCCACTCGAAAACCGCTCTGCCGCCCAAAGGGGCTCTGGCCCCGGAATCCGCCGCCGAAGAGGCGGCTGAAGATGTCGTCGGTATCGAAACCGAACTCGCGGAACATATCGCCCACGTCGAAGTTGCGGTAAATATCCTCCTGGGTGAAGCGCTGTTCGAATCCGGCGGCGCCGAACTGGTCGTATTGCTTCCTTTTTTCCGGGTCAGAGAGAACCGCATAGGCCTCCGTGATCTCCTTGAAGCGGGCCTCCGCCTTGCTGTCCCCGGGATTCCGGTCGGGATGGTACTTGAGAGCCAGTTTGCGGTATGCTTTTTTGATCTCATCGGCGCTGGCGGTTTTTTCCACGCCGAGTACGGAATAGTAGTCCTTGGCCATGAAAACTCCTAAATTTTTTAAACAAATCTGATTTCAATATAATGAGGCGGCATTTCTCCGTCAAGTCCGGGAGGCTGAATTTAACCTGCCGAGGGATGGGGTTTGCTATAATAGACCGGTTTTGCGTTATCCGGATGTGAAGCAGCAAGGAAAAAGTCTTGAGGAGGAGTAAATGTCCAGTGTGGCCATAATCGGCGGGGGGGTTTCCGGATTGGCCGTTGCCGCGGCCATAGAAATCGATGCGGCCGCGGCCGGGGTTGGTCTGCGCACGGTGGTGATCGAAAAGGACAAGCGCCTGGGGGGCAAGCTGCACAGCATCGCCGAGGAGGGTTATCTCTGTGAATGGGGACCGAACGGTTTCCTCGACAGCAAGCCGTGGACCCTGGAGCTTTGCCGTCAGGTCGGGATCGAAGCCTGTCTGCTGCGCTCCAACGATCATGCCCGCCGCCGCTTCATCTGGTCCGGCGGGGAACTTCACCAACTGCCGGAGGGGGCGCTCTCCTTTTTCGGTTCCCGCCTTATCTCCTGGCCGGGAAAGCTACGCTTGGCCGTGGAGCTGCTCATCCCGTCGCGAAAGGACGGGCAGGACGAAACCCTGGCCGATTTTGCCCGTCGCCGCCTCGGCAAAGAGGCGTTGGCGAAGCTGATCGGGCCGATGGTTTCGGGTGTTTTCGCTGGCGATCCCGAGACCATGAGTCTGCAGAGCTCCTTTCCCCGCATCCATCAGCTGGAGCAGGATTACGGCGGCCTGATCCGGGCACTGTTCCTGTTGCAGAAAAAACGGCGCGCCGAGCGCAAGGCCGGGCAAGATGTCGCCGGACCTTCCGGCCCCGGCGGGAAACTGACCTCCTTTGCCGAGGGCGTGGAGACGATGATCCCTGCCGTAGCGTCTTACCTAAAAGGGGAAATTCGGCAAGGAAGCTCGGTAGTTGCCGTGAGAAAGCAGAGTGACGGCTTCATCGTGGAAATGGAGGACGGCGCCGTGATCGAGGCCGAGGCGGTGATCTCCGCCTGTCCGGCCTACGCCGCCAGCGCGCTGACGGCACCGCTGGATCGGGACCTGTCCCGTTTGCTGAGCGAGATATCTTATTCCCCGCTGTGGGTGATCTGTTTCGGCTACGAACGGGGGAAAGTTCCCGGTGACCTGAACGGCTTCGGCTTTCTCGCCGCCAGGGGGGAAAGGCGGTCCATCCTCGGCACATTGTGGGACAGCAGCATCTTCCCCCATCGGGCCCCCGAGGGACATGTTCTGCTCCGTTCCATGC